>WLGP01000125.1 GCA_009703165.1 Actinomycetota bacterium
CGTTCTGCTTCAAGGCCATCTGTAAGCAAGCTGAAATCAATTTCACCGGCAGGAATAGTTGAACCGCTGCGACGAACTTTGCGTGCAGCACCGATGGTGTCATGAGGGATGCTGTCGGTCTCGACAAGCAGGCGACCGATCAAGGTGCTCTTTCCATCATCTACGCTTCCGCAGGTAAGAAGGCGAACAATTGCCCCGGCCATTAGAAGTACCCTTCAGTCTTTTTCTTCTCCATCGAATCTTCATTCTCGCCATCCATGAGGCGAGTAGCTCTTTCGCTGAGCTTGACCTGTAAGACTTCTTCAACAATCTCTTCAAGTGTTGTTGCAGTTGATTCAACGCCTGCAGTAATTGGATAACACCCAAGTGTGCGGAAACGAATCATTCGCATCTCAGGAGTTTCACCATCGCGTAATTCGTAGCGATCATCATCGACCATGATCATCTGATCACCGCGATGAACGACAGGGCGTTCCTTAGCAAAGTAGAGCGGGTTCACTTCAATATTTTCTTGCAAGATGTAATGCCAGATATCGGCTTCAGTCCAATCCGAGATTGGAAATACGCGCATCGTCTGTTCAGGGGCAAGGCGAGTGTTATAGGTGCGCCACAATTCAGGGCGCTGTTCGCGCGGATTCCAACGATGGCCAGGGTCGCGGACGCTGAAGATGCGCTCTTTGGCGCGGCTCTTCTCTTCATCGCGGCGCGAGCCACCGATTGCAGCATCAAAACCATGCATATCAAGGGCCTGGCGTAGCGCCACTGTCTTCATCACACGGATGTATTCCGAGGTGTTGGTATTGAATGGGCTAATTCCAGATTCAGCACCTTCTTGATTGGTGTGAACGATCAGCTTGGTATTGGTCTCTGCAGCGATGCGATCTCTAAAGGAGATCATCTCCTTAAACTTCCATGTTGTATCAACGTGGAGCATTGGGAAAGGAATAGGCGATGGATAGAAAGCTTTGCGCGCCAAGTGGAGAAGAACAGAAGAGTCTTTTCCAACCGAGTACATCATTACTGGCTTTTTAAAGCCGGCTGCAGTCTCACGGAAAATCTCAATGGATTCATTCTCAAGCTCTTTGAGAATTGCGGGAATCTTGCTCATCACTTCACTGCCTTAAATTCAAAATCTGCATGAGTTTTTCCTGTCTTGGCCAAGAAATCTTCCTGTACTTTACTAGATCGATCTTGTTTTACAGTCGTTGGAGCAAGAGTTAATTTCTCCCAATTAGAAAAATTTTCGAATTGAGCAAATTTCTGAATCTCGCGAACCTTCTCTGGGTTGTGAAGATCAACGAAATCAACATCCAAAATTGGGCAACCTTGTTCTTTAGCAAAGTGGAAGTAATCGGTATAGAACTTGTTGTAGTTAGTGATGAAGGTATCGAATTCGCGTGGGTCGAGGTCGATCACAAGATCTGACGTGCTGGCGGTATGCCACTTACCTGATGCATTTGCCTTCTTATGTGAGACAAAGCGATCGAGATGGTTTCTGCGAAGGAAGATGATGTGTGGTTTAAATTCAGCAATGATTGATTGCAGAACTGGATCTGTTAGATGCTGCGGGAAGATCTTGATGATGTGAACTCCAGGAAGGCTCTGGATTGCAGCCATAGTGCGGTGAGCATCAAGGGAAGTAGTCTCAAATTTAAAGTACTTCCAAGCCTTGCGCTGCTTGCGAAGATTGAGCGAGTAACGCAATGAGAAGAATGGGTAGAAGCGATTGATGCGCTCAATCTGTGAATTCCACGCGTTGAATATGAAGAATTCACCGTAGTATCTAAAGCCAACTTCTTCGTTAGATAACAAGCTACCGATCGCATGTGTGCCAGAACGTGGAAATGAGACGACGAAGACAATCTTTGATTTAACAGCAACAGGCTTCTTGATATAGCGAGTGTAGAAATACTTTGGAAGGGCCTTGATATTCAGGAGGGCCTTCTTGAAGGTGAGAATAAAGTCAGATTTAGCGGGCTTTTTGCCACCTGTGCGCTTATCGGACATTTTCCGATCTTATCAGTGGGCTATTTGATTATTGGTAGTCTTGGCGCATGGCATCGAATCCAATCAACACAATGGATCGATTCACCTCTTTTTCACAGGAAATTCAAGCCATTGAGGCCCTTCGCAAGTCTCGTCGATCATCTATAAAAAAATATCCTACGGTCAGCGTTCTTATCTCGACTCTCCGCCCTGATGATCTCTCCAGTTTGCTCTCGCAATTGATCGAGCAGACTCTTCCAACATTTGAAGTCGAACTTGGTCTACACACTATTGAATTAACTGCCTCACATAAGCGTCAGATCGCAGCACTCAATCGTCGCAAGGTAAAGGTCAACGTCGCAAAATTTGCTGAAGATAAAACGCTGGGAACAATTCTTTCAACACTTGCCGCGTCATCACGTGGTGAATACATCGCCAAGATGGATGATGATGATTATTACGGTCCAGAACATCTAAGGGATCTAGTAGATGCCGCTTTGGAAACCGGGGCAGAAGTTGTTGGTCGAGCGATGAATTATGTATATCTCGAACCGCTTGATCTGACAGTTCGCAGATTTGCGCCGCACGGCACTCAAGCTGTTGAACTGTGGAGTGATTGGGTCTGCGGAGGCACAATTTTGGCAAAACGCGATAGCGCCGAAGCTGCTGGTTGGTTCGGTTCTGGAAATACCGCCGTTGATCGTTTCTTGCTCAGTAATGTGACAAATAATGGCGGAAAGATCTGGCGGACATTTGGCGCCGGCTATATCTACCGTCGCACCTTTACCTTCCATACTTATGTAACGAATTATTCGAAGTATCTCAATGGAGCCAATGAGCAGGTAGTTGGTATCTGGGAGCACCCAATCTTTGGAGGGCAGCGATGAGTTACCAGCCGTATCGCTTTACCCGTCCCACTGATTTAACGTTAGTTGCCCGTCCCAAACTCTCAGTTGCAGTTGTTATCGCCTGTCGCGATGGGCAAGAGAAACTCGATCTTGTTCTTGCATCCCTTGCCGCCCAGAGTTATCCGGCAGCGCTCACATCGGTCTATGTCATCGATGATGGCAGCGCTAAACCACTCATTCTTCCTGCGATTAAGCCTTCCAAGACGCGATTGGTTTCCTATAAAAATAGCCCTGGTAAATGGGGAAAGACTGCAGCGACAAATGATTGTGTAGCGCGGTTAAAGGAAGATGTTCTCTGGTTTATCGATGCCGACATGATCTTTGAACCAGATCATCTGGCACATCATATGAAGTGGCATCATGACAGCGATGATTATGCAGTTCTTGGATGGAAGCGCTTTGTAAAGAATTGGTCCTACAACCCCGAGGCTCTCGTACAGGCGCTCAAGGCAGGGGCCTTTGATCTCTTACATGAAGAGAGCTGGGGTAAAGACCTCTGGGAAGAGCGAGTAACTCGCACCGAAGATTTAGTAATGCCAGCACTTGATGGATACCGCGCATTTGTCGGTGCAACATTTTCAATCCGCAATGATCAGTGGCGCGAATTGGGTGGATATAACCGTGATCTCATTACCGGTGAAGATACAGAGCTGGGATGGAGAATCTTTGCCCACGGTCTTCGCACCGTTGTAGATCGTCAAGCAAATTCATGGCACCTGGGATACAGCACAGTTGAATCAAATAAAGAGCAGATCCACCGCCATAACGATCCATCTCTGGCGCAGGTGATTCCACAGATGCATAGCGTCCGCGCAAAGAGCACCTTCGCTTTCTCGGTGCCGACCTATCAAGTATTTGTTGATGTACGCGATACAACGTTGGCACAATTCTTGGAGATGCGTAGCAAGTTACTGGCTCTTCCTGGAACAAATGCTCA
>WLGP01000126.1 GCA_009703165.1 Actinomycetota bacterium
ATGTCGCGAATAATGCGAAGGCCTGACTTCTGGCCATTAGGAAGATCAACCTGTGTGACATCGCCTGTGATCACCATCTTGGAGCCAAAGCCAAGGCGGGTCAGGAACATCTTCATCTGCTCAGGTGTGGTGTTCTGTGCCTCATCCAAGATGATAAATGAATCATTAAGTGTGCGACCGCGCATAAAGGCAAGAGGTGCAACTTCGATCACACCGCTTTGCATTAAGCGCGGGATCGAATCTGGATCGATCATGTCATGCAAGGCATCAAAGAGTGGGCGAAGATAAGGATCGATCTTCTCTGTCAGAGTTCCAGGTAGGAAGCCGAGTTTCTCGCCAGCTTCAACTGCTGGACGAGTCAAGATGATGCGGTTGATCTTCTTTGCTTGTAGCGCAGCAACAGCCTTTGCCATTGCAAGATATGTCTTACCTGTACCGGCTGGGCCAATACCAAAGGTGATGGTGTTCTCATCGATTGCATCGACATAGTGCTTCTGATTGGCAGTCTTTGGTCTGATTGTGCGACCGCGATTACTGACAATATTGAGTGAGAGAACCTCTGCAGGATGTTCGATTGGATCGTGGGTCAACATATCGATGCTCCGCTTTACCGCATCTTCATTAAGAGCCTGACCTGAGCGAATAACGACCATCATCTCAGCGAAGAGTTTTTCAAGAGATAAGCAATCAATATGTGGACCGCGGAGAGTGATTTCATTTCCGCGAATTGTCATAGCAACGGATGGGAATGCCGCTTCGATGACATTGATATTGCTATCGCCAACTCCGACGAGTGCGACCATGGGGATGGCTGGTGGGACGGTGATCAGAGTGCGCTCCATATGTGGGTAAATCTAGTCCTAGCCTGGGGGCCAGGCCAGTCCACGCCCACCAATGAGGTGAAGATGAGCGTGGAAGACGCTCTGGCCAGCACCTGCGCCAGTGTTAAAGACTGAGCGATAACCATCTAGCTCGCGTTCGGCTGCAATCTCATCGGCTGCCTTATGCATCGCAGCGATGATCGTTGGAGAGATCGCTGCAACTTGTGCGGCATTCTCTGCATGCAAAGTCGGAATGATCAAGACATGTGTGGGTGCTTGTGGGTTGAGATCGTTAAATGCAACAACGTTCTCGTTGCGATAGATGATCTCGGCAGGAATATCGCCCTCAATGATTTTACAGAAGATGCAATTGGGATCGTGCGTCATGTGCAAAAGGGTAACGGCTACCAACTCTTTAGAAGTGTTTGCAGAGCCGCAAGTCCTGCGATTCCTGCATGTGCGCTACGGAAAATTGGTCTGCCCATGAGCGCGATTGTCGCTCCGCTTGATGTGAAGGCATCGAGCTCGTCGTCGGTGATTCCACCTTCTGGGCCGATGATGATCAGAGCGTGCTTTACTGCAGGTGGAGTGATCGCCGATAACTTCGATGTAGCGCTCTCGTGGAAGAGAACTGCTAGATCTGTACGTGCAATCTCATCGATTACCTGCGCAGTCGATAGTGGTCCCACAATCTCAGGAATTCTAAAGCGGCGAGCTTGCTTACTTGCCTCGCGAATTGTTACATCTAACTTGTCGAAGGTCTTATCTTCGGATTTGCCGATACTGCGTGCAGAATTCCAGAAGACGATGCGATCTGCACCGGCTTCAGTTAAGAGTGCAGCGCATTGCTTGAGGCGATCGCCCTTAGGTAGCGCCTGAATAACTGTGTATTCGATATCTAGTGGTTCTTGGAATTGGCTCTCAAGTACCTCAACCTGCATTGACTTCTTCTCAACTTCTAGCGCCTTAACCGTTGAGAAGGTTCCCTTGCCATCGCTGAGCCAGAAAATTTCACCTGGACCTGTGCGCAGTACGCGAATCGCGTGAAGTGCATCTTCGTTAAGAAATGTGTACTTCTGCCCGACAGTTGTCGGTAGATCTTCGACGAAAAATAGTGTGCGCATTAGCGACCAAAGGAATCTCTAAATTTGCCAAGGAAGCTCTGATTCTTGCCCTTGGTCTGTGAATCGCCGACAACTTCACCGCGCGACTTGGCAAACTCCTTCAAGATCTTCTCTTGTTCACGAGTGAGCTTCGTCGGAGTCGTCACAACAATATGGACAATTAAATCTCCGCGACTTGCACTGCGCAGTCGTGTCATTCCGTGGCCCTTGAGGGCAACTGTTGAACCAGTCTGTGTACCTGCCTTAATAGCAATCTCTGATTGTCCATCGAGGGTATCGACGGTGATCTTGGTGCCAAGGGCTGCTGCAGCAAATGAAATCTCAACTTCCATATGCAAGGTGTCGCCATCGCGCACTAAGAACTCGTGCTCTTCTTCAATAATCTCAACGTAGAGATCACCTGCTGGTCCCCCGCCTGCTCCGACTTCACCGCGGCCAGCCAATTGCATACGGTTACCGGTCTCAACACCTGCTGGGATCTTTACTGGAATTGTTTGGCGTGCACGGACGCGACCTTCGCCGGCACATTCACGACATGGATCTTGAATGACGGTTCCAAAGCCAGAACATGTTGCACATGCGCGCGATGTCATGACTTGACCTAAGAATGACTTTTGAATCTGCTGCGTCTCACCGCGCCCCTTACAGACTTGGCACATCGATGGAGATGTTCCGTTGGTGCATCCAGAACCTGTACAGGTTGGACAGACAACTGCGCTCTCAATCGTAAGTTCGCGATCTGTACCAAAACATGCCTCTGCAAGGGTTACCTGCACGCGAATCAAGGCATCTTGACCTTGGCGCATACGTGCACGTGGTCCGCGATTTCCACCGCCACCAAAGAATGCATCCATGATGTCGCTAAAGCCACCGAAACCTTGTCCGCCGCCAAATCCACCAAAGCCTTGACCGCCCATGTCATATTGCTGACGCTTCTGCGGATCGCTCAAAATTTCATAGGCCGCGGTAACTTCTTTAAATTTATCTTGCACAGATGGATCTGGATTTACATCTGGGTGAAGTTCGCGTGCAATCTTGCGATAGGCCTTCTTGATCTCATCTGCCGTGGCATCGCGAGATACACCTAAGGTCTCGTACACATCAGCCATTATTTGTAGCTTCCCTCTGTAATAAATCGTCCGACATATCGAGCAACGGCACCGACTGCGGCCATCGACCCAGCGTAATCCATACGAGTCGGTCCGAGAATTCCAAGTGCTCCAAGCGGTGATCCGCTATCGCCATAACCTACAGTGACAAGGGATGTGGTCTTAAGATTCTTCTCATTCTGTTCTGAACCAATGCGGACCTTGACGGTATCTGCTGCATCTCCAAGAAGGCGCAGGAGAACTACCTGCTCTTCAAGTGCTTCCAGGACTGGGTGCATCGTGCTGGCAAAGTCATCGGTAAAGCGCGCCAAGTTTGCAGTTCCTGCCAAGACAACCTTCTCTTCTGCGCGCTCAATCGCCATTTCAATCACTGCAGAGACGATCAGTGAAATGTCTCGGCGATCAACGGCGCTATAGCCTTCGATGATTCCGGTAATCCGCTCTGCAACATCTGGCAGTGACTGTCCAGCCATTGCATTATTGAGTTGGCTGCGAATACTTGCGATAAATGCCTCTTGTACATCGCGGGTTAACTCGATGACGCGCTGTTCGACGCGCCCTGCATCGGTAATCAAGATCATCATGATGCGAGAGGATGTCAGCGGAACAAGTTCGATGTGGCGCACGCGAGACTTTACAATCGATGGGTACTGCACCACCGCTACCTGCTTGGTGACATCTGCCAACAAGCGCACAGTGCGCATCACAACATCATCTAGGTCCAGAGCACCCTCTAAGAAGGA
>WLGP01000127.1 GCA_009703165.1 Actinomycetota bacterium
ATGCTAAGCGACTTGCAGTAATCGCCAAAGAAGAGCAAGAAGTGGTTACAGAGAAAGTTGCTGCAGCAAAGAAGGAAGCAGATGATGCAAAAGCTGAACAACAAAAAGAAGTTGATAAGTTGCAGGCCGTCCAAGATAAGTTGCAGCGAGATCTTGCTTCTGCAAAGAATGTGCGAATTACCCTTGAACAGCGGCGACAACTGGCGATTCTTGAAGAGGCACGTGCAAATGAGGCAACAAAAGTCACAGGTCAATCAAGGGTCTGGAAAGCCGGAAATCCAGGTGGTGCGGCAAATACGCGTGCAACGACTGCACAAAGACTCGGCGCCGTTGAATTTGCGAAGAAACAGGTATTAGCAGGCAAACCTTATGTCTGGGGAGATGAAGGACCGCGGGCATTTGATTGCTCAGGCCTCGTTTATGCTGCATATAAATCTGTCGGATTAGGTTGGCCAGTGTGGGATCGACTCAACTCAGGCCTCTATTACACCTACACCAAGCAGATTCCATTGGCGCAAGTACAGCCTGGTGATCTTCTCTTCTATTCCTACAAGGGAACTATCAGCACAATTCACCACATGAGCATCTATGCCGGTGACGGGATGATGTGGGAAGCGCGATCGACAAAGAGTGGATTGCGTTATTCGAGCATCTATAGCATCGATGGCTTAATGCCATATGTCGGAAGGGTATAAGGGAAATGAAGAAGAGTTATGCACTAATCGCAATTATTCTCGTTTTGTTAACGCCGTCGCAGTCAGTGGCATCAGGAGAAACGATCGGCTCAATCTCACATATCCACCACATCAAGGCCTTTGGCAAGCAAGTATTACTTGGAACGCACGAGGGTCTCTTTGCCTATATTGATAAAGACACGGTGAAAAGGCTTGGCGATGAGAACTTCGACATCATGGGGCTGAGTACCTCTGGGCGAACTCTATTTGCAAGCGGCCACCCTGGACCCGGGAGCAAACTTCCTGAACCAGTTGGATTATTGCGATCGACAAATACAGGTAAGAGTTGGAGCAAAGTGAGTTTGCAATCAGAGGTAGATTTTCATCTCTTAGAAAGCAGCGCTACCGATATCTACGGTATTGACTCTAGAAGTGGAAATCTCCTGCACTCAAGTGATCGAGGTAAAAGCTGGAGCAATAGAGGCAAGTCAACCTTCACTGATATCGCACCACACCCCACTAAGAAACAATCAGCACTAGCGCTCAAAGATGGCACCTTATTTGCTACCGATAGCGCCTTTGTGAAGAGTAGAACAATTCCTACTAAGGAAAGGCTTATATCGTTAGATTGGATCAACGGCCAACTCATGGCTGCCGCTAGTAAATCTCTGCTCCGCTCCACTGATAACGGTGCCACCTGGAAGACAATTAAGGGCTTTTCAGATGAGATTGTCACCATTACTCAATCGAAAGAACTCATTGTTGTAGTCACCCCCAACCAGATTCAGATCTCTAGAGATCAGGGCAAGAGCTTTACGAGTAAATAGTTACATTCATCCCTCTTTAGTGAGGGGGTATCTATAGACTCACGACCATGTCTGGTTCGATTGCACTCGTTGGCTCTGGTGAATACCTGCCTGCAATGGCGGAACTCGAGAAGACCTTGATCGATGATGCAATGGCCCACGGCAAGAAACCAACCTTTGTGCAGATACCAACGGCTGCAGGGCAAGAAAGTGAAGACCGCCTTGATTACTGGCGCGCACTCGGAAAAGCTCAAGCAGATCGCTTAGGCGTTGAACAGATCTTTCTCCCGATCTACGACCGCGATAGTGCCATGGATCAGCAATACGCCGACCTCATCAACGACAGTGCCTTGATCTATATTTCCGGGGGAGACCCACACTATTTGGCACATACTCTTCGCGATACACCCGTATGGAACGCTGTTGTCAGCAACTGGAAATCTGGAACATCTCTAGCTGGGTGTAGCGCAGGAGCGATGGTCTTGAGTCTTACCATTCCAAACTTTCGTATTCTCAAACACGGCCCAAGTGATGGCCTTGCACTCTTTCCTGAAATCCGAGTGATCCCGCACTACAACAAATTCTTTAAGTGGATCCCAGATAGCGCCGCCAAAGTGTTACTGCACCCACATAACGATGAAATCCTCTTAGGAATCGATGAGTTAACTGCCCTTGTAAAACGAGGCGATCAAAAGATGTGGAAGGTCCATGGCGTTGCAAAAGTCCACGTTCTCTCAGGGCTTCCAACCCAATCACTTACACACGGCCAAGAGTTAGAACTTCCGATTAACTAGCCAGCCAATATTCACTCATTGATTTACGTGAGGAAAAGGGAAAGGCCCGCAGCAATTGCCGCGGGCCTTAATCTGTAGCTCATATAGAACTATCACCACAGTGACGATGCGTGCACTTAGGCTACCACTAAGGAAAAGGCCCGCAGCTATTGCCGCGGGCCTTAATCTGTAGCTCATTTACTTCTTGCGCGATTCTGACGAAATCACTGCCAACTGTAATGGTTATCCCGGTTTATCTACCAAATCTGTAATACTGGCTTTCGCAGAATCTAGCGAAAGGTGGCAGGTGATGGAGACGCTCCGTAAAGCAGCACAGATCCTTCTTGGTGGCGCACTTTTCTATGCAGGCATTACACACCTGACCACCAGTCGCACAGAGTTCCAAGCGCAGGTTCCCACATGGTTACCCCTAGATGCTGACTTTGTCGTTCTAGCCTCCGGCGTTGTTGAGATCATTCTCGGTATCGCACTTGCATCGCTGCAGTACCGCCGCCAAGTCGGTTGGATCGTCGCCGCATTCTTCGTTGCGATCTTTCCTGGCAATATCTCGCAATACATCAACGGCATCGACGCCTTCGGATTAGATACCGATCAAGCGCGTCTTACACGCCTCTTCTTCCAACCACTCTTAGTTCTCTGGGCGCTCTGGGCAACAGATATCTGGCCCAAGCGTAAGTCAGCGCATTAAGCGCTCTTTGGGAAATATCCTTCGATAACTCCGCGAACAAACTCTGCACGATTTTCAGCAGAGAGATTAACAATTCCTGCCTTCACTGCAGCAACAGGGAAGTAGAGATTGGCAAGCTCTGTAATTCGCTCTTCGGTGATCTGTCCATCTTTAATGCTCTGGATCAACTGGCTTGCACCCGGAAGAAGTGAGATATTCATCTGATCTAAATAATCAGTGTTCTCCAGAATCTTTTGCCCCTCTGCCAACCCCGCGCCATAAGCATCGCCTGCAGGAAGTAGATCAGTTACCCCAGATGTAAGACCAGTTACTTGGGCCTTGATATCTGAAAAGATTGAACTTGCTGAACTTCCAAGGAAGAAGAGCGCAACGACTACGGCAATAGCGATACCAATAAGTTTCATGGTGCAGAGATTACTTGAGCGCACCGACACTTTCTCCCCGAAAGCACCTTTTGGAAAAGATTGAACAATTTGTTTACAGATAGCGCCTTTGAAGTAGCGCTATTCGCGCGTCAATAGATATCCTCGCGAAATGAGACGTCAGGTAATCACATGGTCTGTAATTCTGATCGCCGCCTTTATCCTCGGCCTCTTCATCGACTTCTCCACAGCTAGCGCTTCTACAAAGCCAACGCTGACAATCACATCAGTTGAAACTCCGAAGTCTCATGTGCGCACATCATCTGGCGATCGTGGTGCAGCAATTGCCCAGTTAGCAGATGGCCGCTCACTTCTTGGCGGTGGAAAAGATGGCTTCTCACTA
>WLGP01000128.1 GCA_009703165.1 Actinomycetota bacterium
ATTGCGCCGGTGTAGACCGCGCAGTCATCACAGTCGAGAAAGCCCTTGAGGCCTACGGCGCACCCGTCTATGTCCGTAAAGAGATTGTTCACAATAAGCACGTTGTGCAGACCCTTGAGCAGAAGGGCGTCATCTTCGTCAACGAGACAGATGAAGTTCCAGAAGGTCAGACCGTAATCTTTTCAGCTCACGGTGTCTCACCTGCTGTCCACGAAGAAGCGGCATCACGAAGCCTGAAGACGATCGATGCAACATGTCCTCTCGTGACAAAGGTCCACCACGAGGTGCGACGTTTTGCTAATGAAGAGACAGAGATTTTGCTTATCGGCCACGAAGGCCACGAAGAAGTAGAAGGAACAGCAGGCGAGGCAGTCGGTAAGGTCAAGATTGTCGATGGCCTCGAGGGTGCGCGCACAGTTGTTCCAACACCAGGAAAGAAGTTGGTCTGGCTTTCGCAGACAACGCTAAGTGTCGATGAGACTTTAGAAGCTGTTGCAATCTTGCGCCAGCGTTTTCCAGAGATTCAAGATCCACCATCAGATGACATCTGTTACGCCACACAAAATCGCCAAGAAGCGATTAAGGCGATTGCACCACAGGCAGATCTCGTTCTTGTCGTTGGTTCAACTAACTCTTCTAACTCGGTACGCCTTGTTGAAGTTGCACTGGAATATGGTGCGAAGAAGGCTTTTCTTATCGATTACGCATCAGAGGCTAAAGATGAGTGGCTTGCTGGCGTTAAGACTGTGGGCGTAACAAGTGGTGCATCAGTGCCTGAGATCTTGGTCCGTACTGTTCTTGATTGGTTAAGCCTGCACGGCTTTGGCAATGTTGAAGAGGTGCGCGCAACTGAAGAGTCGCTACTTTTTGCTCTACCGCCAGAGCTTCGCAAAGACCTTAAGGCGATGGGTAAAGCGTAATTAACTACGTGGCTTTGGCTTACGCGCCTTAGCCTTCTCATTAAGAAACATAAACCAGCCATAGACGGCTGCCGCTAATAACCATGGGCCGACAGAGGCAAGAGATGCCAAGATATCGATGCCAAGGCGTGAGATAGATAGACCATCTGTTGCAAGGAAGTAGATAGAGATAACTGCGCCGAGAACAAGTGGCGGGGTAACAACTGATACATAACGAGTACCTGGGCGGCCAAAGCGGATTCCACCGAATGTGGTGACGACGATAACCAGTCCTGTGAGGATTCCTGTACCGCTACGAAGAGTTAACTCAGCGAAGGTAAAGAGTGAGATAAAGAAAATCTGCAGAACAACAACGCCCTGCTTCTTAAGGCCAGGGCCGGAGATTGGCGGAACTGTACGTGTCATTACTCCTCCTTCACCTCTTCTGCATCGATGAAGTCATCTTCTGCAGCTAACTCACTATTCTTTAGCTCGCGCACCTGTGCTGGAGCATCTGGATAGGTAAGTGCGAGTTTATCTTTATCTCCAGAAACTCCATAACTCAAAATCTTTGCAGCAGCGCGCTTAACCGTTGATTCAGCAGTTGGAATCAACTCGGCATAGGCCTTGGAGAGTGAGTTGATCGCGCTACCGACCTTGATGATGCGCTCATGGAGGCGAGTCAGGTCCTTCATAAAGGCAGCAGCTGACTTGGAGATATCTTCGGCGTTACGTGCCACAGCGTTACGCGAATAGACATTGCCAATAGTGCGTAGCAAGGCCATCATCGATGTTGGCGTTGCGATAGTGACATTGAGCTTGAAGGCCTTCTCTAAGAAGAGCGGATCAACGCGAAGCGCTTCAGTCAACAATGATTCAAAAGGTACGAAGAGGATGACAAAATCTGGAGAGTCTTGTGAATCGTGATAGCCACGCTTTGCCAATACTTCAACATGCTTTGCAAGATCTTTACGGTGTTCAGTAAAGAGAGCCTCGCGGGTATCTGGATCTTCTTCTTCATGGGCTTCGATAAAGCGATCAAAGGGAAATTTAGAATCGATAAAGAGTTTGGTGCCACCTGGCATCTTCACAGTGATATCTGGAATGCCCGAAGAATCAGCATCTGTCGTTGAACGTTGAGCGGTGAATTCAATATCTTTACGTAGCCCAGCATCTTCGAGCATCAGCTCTAACTGTGCCTCGCCGAATTTTCCACGCGTTGCAGAGTTAGAGAGTGCGCCAGCGATCGCCTTGGTCTGGGCAACAAGAGATTCATTATGTGTAGACATCGCACGTACCTGTGCGCGGATATCTGATTCAGCTTCGATGCGACGACGATCGGCATCGCCTGCCTCTTTCTGCAACTTCTCCATTGCAGCCTTCATCGCTTCGAGTTCGCCAGCTAACTTTGAATCGGCAACTGCAGTATCGCGTTCACTCTTATAGAGATCGCGTTCTGCTCGTGCTGCGTTGAGTTGTTCTGTGAGTTCGACCGACGACGCACCACCTTGAGCACCCTTTCGCCAGAGGATGTAGCCAATGGCAAGGCCGAGAACGAGGCCGATAAGCAGGGTAATAATGGTCACGAAGGAAGTATTTGTGCTGGTCATGCCCCTATCGTGGCAGGAGCCACCGACAATCACGCGTAGGCTCCTCTCCTATGAGCCTGTCAATTGGAATCGTCGGCCTGCCGAATGTAGGAAAGTCCACCCTCTTTAACGCGCTAACCAAGAACAATGTCTTGGCCGCTAACTACCCCTTTGCCACGATCGAACCGAATGTCGGCGTCGTCGGAGTGCCAGATGAGCGCCTAGCCAAGCTCGCTGCGATCTTTAATTCAGAGAAGTTACTTCCTGCCGCGCTCTCATTTGTTGATATCGCAGGCATTGTGAAAGGCGCATCAGAAGGTGCCGGCCTTGGCAATAAATTCTTAGCAAATATTCGCGAAACCGATGCAATCTGTCAGGTCATCCGCGTCTTTAACGATGACGATGTCGTTCACGTCGATGGCCGCATTGATCCAGCCAGCGATATGGAGACGATTAATACAGAACTCGCGCTGGCAGATCTGCAGACAATCGAAAAGGCGATTCCGCGCCTTGAGAAGGAAGCAAGGACAGCCAAAGATCGCGCCCCAGTTCTTGAAGCAGTCAAGGCTGCAAACGAGTGGTTGCAATCTGGAAAGCCATTATCGCAATCATCGATCGATCGCGAACTTCTTCATGAACTTCACCTACTCACTGCAAAGCCATTCCTCTATGTCTTTAACGTAGATGCTGCAGAACTTGGCGACAAAGAGCTTCGCGCAAAGTTGCAGACACTGGTTTCACCTGCACAAGCGATCTTCCTTGATGCAAAGACCGAAGCAGAACTTGCCGAACTCTCTGATGAAGATGCGATGGAACTTCTTGAATCTATTGGTCTTGAAGAGCCAGGTCTTGCAACACTTGCCCGCGTTGGATTTGATGCACTTGGCTTGCAGACCTATTTAACTGCAGGTCCTAAAGAGGCTCGCGCATGGACAATTCATAAGGGTGATACTGCGCCAAAGGCGGCTGGTGTTATCCATACCGATTTTGAAAAGGGATTTATTAAGGCAGAGATTGTCTCCTTTGATGACTTGATGGCGCACGGCTCAATGGCTGATGCAAAGGCAGCAGGCAAGGTGCGAATGGAAGGTAAGGAGTACGTCATGCACGATGGTGACGTAGTTGAATTCCGTTTCAACGTCTAAGAACTGAATGGTCATTGGATAGTCAAGCCATTTGGAATGGAGATTGC
>WLGP01000129.1 GCA_009703165.1 Actinomycetota bacterium
GGATAAAAAAGGCCGCCCATCTATATGAACGGCGCTCTCTCCGAGCGGACGACGGGGTTCGAACCCGCGACCTGAACCTTGGCAAGGTTCCGCGCTACCAGCTGCGCTACGTCCGCATTAACTGCGGAGGCAAATCTAGCGTAGGCAGGGCCGATGCGCCAAAGCGCTCGGTTTTCTGCGTAGCCTTGCCCCATGTTCGGTCGCGATTACCAATTCTGGATGGGCAATCGCCATGCCACGAAGATGAAGGAGTTCACCGACGATCCCAGTTGCCTAGAAGATGGCGGGTTCTGGGCGGTGATGATCACCTTCGAAGGCAAGTACCACTTCGCAAAGTTTAAGAAGGTAGTCGATGCACCCTTCGAAGGTTCTGAGTGGTCGGTTCTAGAGAGGCCGTGGAGAAGCTCACTTCAAGAGATTGATTACATCTCTTATGTCCATGCCATTCGCGAGGAGATCGCTGCAGGTGGCGTCTATCAAGTCAACGCTTGTCGTGAACTCTCGCATCTCTATAATTCAAAGAAGAATAAGTTATCTGATCTCTTCGCACGAATGCAGTATGCAAATCCAGCACCCTTCGCCAGTTATATGAAGATCCCGGGGTTTGAAATTGCAAGTGCATCGCCTGAGCGATTTCTCTCTCGCAATGGCAGCAAAGTAATCACCTCTCCCATCAAGGGAACGATTCGATGGAATGAAGATGATTTCGGTGAGAAGGATCAGGCTGAGAATCTGATGATCGTAGATCTGATGCGTAATGATTTAAGTCAGATTGCTCAGGATGGAAGCGTTGAAGTTAGTGAACTCTTCCGTCGTGAGAAGCATCCAGGGCTCACTCACTTGGTCTCAGATGTGCAGGCCACAGTTAAAGAGGGAACAACATGGTCTGAAATTCTTGCAGCGACGATTCCACCAGGGTCGGTAAGTGGCGCTCCGAAGAGTTCAGCTCTTTCGATTATTTCCAAACACGAACCAACACCGCGTGGTCCTTACTGTGGAGCGCTCGGTTGGATACAAGGCGATCGCGCGGAGCTAGCAGTTGGCATTCGCACATTCTGGAATACCGGAGATGAATGGTTGAGATATGGAACGGGCGCTGGAATTACCTGGGGGAGTGAGCCAGGAAAAGAGTGGGAAGAGACCCAGCTCAAGGCACGAACACTGATCGCAATCGCAGGTGGAACGTTGTGAAGATCTGGGTCAATAACGCACTGGTAAATGATGCAGATGCTTATCTGGATAGTTCTGGGTGGCCACAGGATTCAGGGCTCTTCGAAACGATGCGCACAGAGGGTGGTCGTGTGCAATTACTTGCTCGCCATATGCGTAGAGTCATTACGCGGGCGAAAATCTTGGAGATTCCGATTCCACATGAAGATGTGATTTTCGATGCCGTTGAAGGGTTATTAGAAAATGAACCGCACGAAATTGGCCGCCTTCGCTTTACATTCTCCAAAGATAGATTTATTGCAACACATCAGGGATACCTCGACCAGTCCGAGTCTTTCCGAGTTGCAACGCATTCGGTAAGCGACCATGAACCCGGTCGACGAGATAAGTCATATCCCTATACATCTAATCTGCAACTTCTAGAGAACGCGGTGAAGTCTGGCTTCGATGAGTTGATTGTTATTGGCGGAGATGGTCGAGTTGCAGAAGGTGCGACCTCAAATTATGCGTTCCGAGTTGATGGTCAATGGGTGACTCCTCCCATGAGTGCGGGCTTGCTGCCCGGTGTAATTCGAGCCTTAGCCGTTGAAGAGTGTGGGGTTGCAGTCCGAGATGTACAACGGGAAGATCTCGGTCGCTGCGATGCGTCAATCATTATGAGTTCACTAAAGATTGCACGCCCCATCTCTGCAGTAGATACCCGCTCACTGATAATTGACTCAGATGTCGAGCTGATCTGCAGCAAATTGCGCCATTTGGCGACAACTCTTTAGGTACTCTTACCCCATGGCAACTATCTCGATCACAGTCGATGGAGCAGCGCGCAGCGTTGAATCAGATCAACGCCCCACTCACATCTTCGCCGAAGATAAGTCGATCGTTGTCGCTCGCATCAACGGCGAGTTAAAGGATCTCTGGACAGACCTTGTAGATGGCGATGTTGTCGAGGGTGTCTCAATTTCATCTCCAGATGGCCTCAATGTTCTGCGCCACTCAACAGCGCACGTGATGGCTCAGGCTGTGCAACAAGTTTTCGCTCAGACTCGTCTAGGAATCGGTCCACCGATCCGCGATGGCTTCTATTACGACTTCGAACCAGAGCGTCCATTTACGCCAGAAGATCTTGAGAAGATCGAATCTGCGATGCGCAAGATCGTAAAGGATGGTCAGCGCTTCCGCCGCCGCATAACAACTGAACCAGATGCGTTGACGGAGCTCGCGCACGAGCCGTACAAGTGTGAACTCATAGGAATTAAATCAGGTGGAAACGAAGAGACAAATGTCGAAGTTGGTGGAGCAGAGCTCACCATTTATGACAACCTCGGTCGTGATGGTCAGCCAGTCTGGTCTGATCTTTGTCGCGGACCGCATCTTCCTTCAACAAAACATATTCCTGCCTTTAAGTTAATGCGTAGCGCCGGTGCTTACTGGAGAGGTTCTGAAAAGAATCCGATGTTGCAACGTATCTACGGCACAGCGTGGCCGTCACAAGATGAGCTCAATGGATATCTTGAAATGTTGGCAGAGGCGGAAAAGCGCGACCATAGAAAACTTGGTCAAGAGTTAGATCTTTTCTCATTCCCAGAAGAGATTGGTTCAGGACTTGCAGTCTTTCATCCCAAGGGCGGAATCGTTCGCCGTGCGATGGAAGATTACTCACGTAAGCGCCATGAAGAAGAAGGGTACGAATTCGTCTATTCGCCGCACATTACAAAGGCAGCCCTCTTTGAAACCTCAGGTCACCTCGAGTGGTATGCCGAGGGTATGTATCCACCGATGATCCTTGATGAAGAGCATCATGCAGATGGAACGGTAAAGCGTGCTGGACAGCAGTACTACATGAAGCCTATGAACTGCCCATTCCACAACCTGATCTACCGCTCACGTGGACGTTCTTATCGCGAACTTCCATTGCGTCTCTTTGAATTCGGAACTGTCTACCGTTACGAAAAATCTGGCGTACTCCATGGCATTACTCGCGCACGTGGATTTACCCAAGATGATGCTCACATTTACTGCACAAAAGATCAGATGCCAGGTGAGCTCGATTCGCTTTTGACATTCGTACTTAATCTCTTGCGCGATTACGGTCTGGAAGATTTCTATCTTGAACTTTCAACTCGTAACCCAGAAAAGTCCGTGGGTTCAGATGAAGATTGGGAAGCGGCAACAGATGCACTTCGCAAGGCAGCCCTTGCGCAGAATCTTGAACTCGTTAATGACGAAGGCGGAGCCGCCTTCTATGGACCAAAGATTTCAGTGCAAGCAAAGGATGCGATCGGTCGCACCTGGCAGATGTCTACAATCCAAGTAGATTTTCAATTGCCACAGCGCTTTGAACTTGAATACGCGGCAACGGATGGAACTCGTGCCCGTCCCGTGATGATCCACCGCGCACTCTTTGGTTCGATCGAACGATTCTTTGGCGTACTTACTGAACACTATTCAGGAGCGTTCCCACCATGGCTTGCTCCAGTACAGGTTGTTGCAATCCCTGTTGCAGATGCA
>WLGP01000013.1 GCA_009703165.1 Actinomycetota bacterium
CGCGCGGAAGGGCTATCGCCATCGCAGTAAGTGAGATAGCAATCAAAATCGGCAGATAGGTCGAGATAACCCCGCGGTCGGGTGACTCTCTCCGCTCTGAGAGGGCGATCACAGCCATCGCTGCGGCGATAAAGAGTGACCCCACTCGGATAAATGAGAAGACCCCGGCAAGGATTCCAATGGCTAGAAGCGCATAGGAAATTGTGCGATATCTGGTCATCGCTTCTCGCACGCCTCGACGACATTCTGTAACAACATAGCGCGCGTCATTGGGCCAACACCACCTGGCATCGGCGATACATAACCGGCAACCTCGTAGGCACCCGGACAGATATCTCCATCGAGTCCATCCGCACTTCTTGAAATACCAACATCTAAGAGCACGGCGCCCTCTTTAATCATCGATGCCTTTAAGAAATGTGATTGCCCGATCGCTGCAACAACAATATCTGCCCGCTTTGTGTGGAACTCAAGATCTTTTGTGCCTGTATGTGTCAGCGTCACAGTTGCATTCTCTTGGCGACGTGAAAGTAAGAGACCAAGTGGGCGACCTACGGTGAGACCGCGACCAATGACGACTACCTCTGCACCGTTGAGATTGATCTTGTAATGGTTAAGTAATTCAACAATTCCGCGAGGTGTACAAGGAAGTGGGGCGTCGTAACCGGCAACCAATCTTCCAAGATTGAGCGGGTGAAGTCCATCTGCATCCTTAGCAGGATCGATCGATTCGAGGATGACTTGGGTATCGATGCCGCCCGGAAGTGGAAGTTGCACGATATATCCAGTGCACTCCTTTGAATTGTTGAGATCTTTGATTGCAGCAAGAACATCTGCTTGCGAGGCTGTTGCTGGAAGTTCAATGCGAATAGATGTGATTCCTACTTCGCGGCAATCACGATGTTTGCCATCAACATATGAATGTGAAGCAGCATCGTCGCCGACAAGAATTGTTCCAAGTCCTGGAACTATGCCAGATGCTTTAAGAGCGCTTGTGCGGGCGGTGAGATCTTTTTTGATGGAGGCGGCAAGTGCTTTACCATCAAGAATCTGCGCGCTCATGGGTAAATCCTAACCGCTTAAGCGTGCGAGAAGTGTCGCGTATCGGTAAAGAACATTGCGATACCAGCAGCGGCTGCAGCAGCAATCACTTCTTCGTCACGGACGCTGCCGCCTGGTTGCACAATGGCAATCACCCCGGCCCGGGCAAGAATCTCTACTCCATCGGCAAATGGGAAGAAGGCATCACTTGCCGCCACTGTTCCCGCAACGCGATCACCTGCACGATCAACAGCGAGCTTGGCGCTATCGACTCGATTGACTTGGCCCATTCCGATTCCAATTGCTGCGCCATGTCGTGCAACGATGATCGCATTGCTCTTGACTGCGCGAACGCTTCGCCAAGCAAATTCAAGATCTGCCATCACATCTGCGTGTACGACATCACCTGAGACTTGTCTCCATCCTGATGGCATGTCCCCTCGCGCATCGATGAGATCACTAGTTTGTAGCAAGATGCCACCAGAGATTGGTCTGCGCTCAAGTGGTGCCTGCGATGGAGCGTTACATGTGAGTATTCGAATCGAAGGTTTGCGCGAAAGAATTTCGATTGCACCATCTTCATAACCAGGTGCGATAACCACCTCAGTAAAGATTTCTGAGAGGGCGGTAGCCATCGCGACCGAGACTGTGCGATTTGCCGCAACGACTCCCCCAAAAGCTGAGACTGGATCGCAACGATGTGCTGCTTGATATGCAGAAGCTATATCGTCACCGATCGCGATTCCGCATGGGTTTGCATGTTTAATGATGGCAACGCACGGTTGGCTATGATCAAAGACTGATCTCCATGCAGCATCTGCATCAGCATAATTATTAAATGACATCTCTTTGCCGTGGTGCTGCTGCGCTCCGACTATCCCTTCAGAGTTATTGCGATAGATCGCAGCTGCCTGATGTTGATTCTCTCCATAACGCAGTGAGTGCTCTCGTGTGTAAATTTCGCCAAACCAATCTGGGAGTTCTTGGCCAGCACCAAGCCATGTTGCAATTGCAAGATCGTATGCGGCAGTTGTTCTAAATGCTTCAAGGGCAAGTTGCTTTCGTACTTCTGGGCTGAAGCCGCCATCGGCAAGGGCTTGAGAAATCAGTGGGTACTGAGCTGGGCTACTAATTACTGCAACGCTTCCGTGGTTCTTTGCGCCACCGCGCATAAGAGCTGGTCCACCGATATCTATCTGTTCGATCGATTGCGCAAAAGTTGCACCAGCTGCGATCGTCTCTGCAAAGGGATAGAGATTGATAATCAGCAAATCAAAGGGAGCAATACCGGCCTCAGCCAGCGTCTTTACATGCTCAGGATTGCCCTGATCGGCAAGGATCCCTGAGTGAATATGAGGATGCAGGCTCTTTACGCGTCCATCTAATATTTCAGGAAAACCCGTCACATCGCTGACATCTTTGACTGCTACTCCGGCATCGCGCAGGACTGTCGCGGTAGCGCCAGTTGAGACAATTTCAACGCCAGAAGAGTGGAGCTCTCGTGCTAGCTCAACTATTCCAGTCTTGTCATAGACGCTAATAAGCGCACGCATAATCTGCTTCATCGGGAGAATACTTTCAGACGTGGAAGATATTTCATTGCGACTAGACCGATCAAGAGCTGGCCGCCGACTGCAAGTAAGAATTGCCAGATTGAGACGCCGATTGCTCCCATCGCCTCGGTGATCAGCGCGCCGCCTGCCATATTGGCAACAAGTGTGAGCATGATCAATAGAAGGAAGAAACTCTGCCATGAAGTTCTCTCTTGCAAAGTTATCGTCCAGAAACCTAGAAGTGCGCCAAATCCCACAACGACAAGTGAGAATAGAAGTAAGAGCGCATTGGAATCGATCGGTAGCGCGGCAAGGAGAGGAAGGGCTGGAATCTGACCAATATCTTGAGTAATCGGTGAGAGGTGAGTTCCGGCACCCACTGCAAAACCTGCACCGCTTATATACGAGAGCGCTGCGATGGCGACATTGGGTAGATAGAGAATGTTAAGAATGAGTAAGAGAAGAGAGCCAAAGATTCCTGGCGCAAGAACTTCGGTGATGAGTTTTGCTTGACTGAAGTTGGCAAAGAAGGAGATCGTGAAGATAAGAAAGCCGAGTGCAGAGAGAAGAGCGAGAATTCGCATGGCAAGGATGACTGGAACTGCCAGAGCGATACTGCGATCTGCAAGGAAGGTTGTTGCAAAGGCGAGCACGAAGGAGGCGATTGCAGCCATCCACCAGAGCGGCTTTACACCAGGAGAAGAAGAGAAGATGGCAACAAGGGATGCGATGATTGCGTAGAAGAGTGCGTAGAAGAGGCGCGCACCTGTCAGATTTGAGTAATCACCTTCGAGCTTGAGGATCGCTCTCTTAAAGCCGCTGCGTAGAGCAAGGATGGGCAGGATTAATCCGCCAATTGGAAGATAGGAGAGATATCCAGCAACCCCTGATGGCGATAACGTGAGATCAAAGTGCACGTGATGTGCGCCAAGCCAGATCCACATCGCAGCGCGAATTGGATCTGATGTTGTGCCTGTTGCGCTGCCGGCAGTTGCCCATGCGATCAAGGTGATAAATGCAAGAGGCAGAAGAATGCTTGCGGCGCTACGAAGAGATTGTGCGAACGTGACCCCTAGGACGCGTTGCAACATGAGAGATTAGCGACCGAGTATGGCGCGCATAAAGCGCGCAGTTTCACTTGGTGTTTGGCCAACCTTCACTCCAGCTGCTTCAAGAGCATCTTTCTTTGCAATCGCAGTTCCTGAAGAGCCAGAGACGATTGCACCAGCATGTCCCATGGTCTTTCCTTCTGGAGCTGTAAAGCCTGCAACATAACCAACAACTGGCTTCGTTACATACTCTGCGATAAATGCTGCTGCACGCTCTTCGGCATCTCCACCGATTTCACCAATCATGACGATCGCTGTCGTCTCTGGATCATCTTGGAAGGCACGAAGGCAATCGATATGTGTTGTACCGATAACTGGATCTCCACCGATACCAACTGCTGTACTAAATCCAATATCACGAAGCTCGTACATCATCTGATAGGTAAGAGTTCCTGACTTTGAAACAAGTCCGATAGGACCTGCTCCTGTGATATTTGCCGGAATGATTCCTACATTTGATTTACCTGGGCTGATCAAACCTGGGCAGTTTGGCCCGATGATCTGAGTTGTGCCCTTCTCTTGGGCGTATGTGTAGAAGAATGCTGAATCGTGTACAGGAATTCCTTCTGTAATCACGACAACTAGCGGCATCTTGGCATCTACTGCATCGATTACTGCAGCCTTTGCAAATTTAGGTGGCACGAAGACGACAGATGTATTGGCACCTGTTGCTGCCATCGCCTCTGCAACTGTATTAAAGACAGGAAGTGAGTGGCCATCGATATCGACGCTCTGTCCACCCTTGCCAGGTGTAACTCCACCGACAACAGCTGTTCCTGATGCGAGCATGCGACGGGTGTGCTTGGTTCCTTCAGAACCGGTCATTCCCTGAACAATTACCTTACTTGCTTCGTTGATGAAGATTGCCATTTACTTCGCCGCCAATTCTGCAGCGCGTGATGCTGCTCCATCCATTGTGTCTAGCTGCTCTACCAGTGGGTGGTTTGCAGCATTTAAAATTGCGCGTCCTTCTTCAACGTTATTGCCATCAAGGCGAACAACGATCGGCTTAGTTGCGGTAGCTCCCAGAGTTTCAAGAGCGGCAACGATTCCATTTGCAACAGCGTCACATGCGGTGATTCCACCAAAGACATTTACAAAGACGCTCTTTACATCATTATCGCCGAGAATAATTGAAAGGCCATCTGCCATTACCTGAGCAGATGCTCCGCCACCGATATCGAGGAAGTTGGCAGGGCGCATGCCGCCGAACTTTTCGCCAGCATATGCAACGACATCGAGGGTACTCATTACAAGGCCCGCACCGTTTCCGATAATTCCAACCTGACCTTCAAGCTTGACGTAGTTCAAGCCCTTCTCTTTTGCGAGCGCTTCAAGAGGATTAGTTGCACTGTGATCAACAAGTGCTTCATGGCCTGGTTGACGAAATTCTGCATTCTCATCAAGTGTGACCTTGCCATCGAGTGCGACAACTTTTCCATCGCTGGTCTTTACAAGTGGATTGACCTCAACCAAGGTCGCATCCTCTGATGAGAATGTCTCCCACAACTTGACCAAGACATCTGCAACCTGATCTGCAACATCTGCAGGAAATGCGGCCTGAGCAACGATCTCTTTCGCCTTTGCAAGTGAGATGCCATCTACTGCTGAAACTGGAACCTTTGCTAGCTTTTCTGGCGCAGTCTTTGCAACCTCTTCGATATCCATTCCACCTGCAACGGAAGCCATCACAAGGAATGTTCGGTTTGAGCGATCGAGCAAGATTGCTAAGTAATACTCTGAATCAATTGGTGCTGCTTGGGCGATCATCACTTGGTGAACTGTGTGGCCCTTGATATCCATTCCAAGAATTGCCGCAGCCTTATCGCGCGCTTCATCGGCATTTTCTGCAACCTTGACTCCGCCTGCCTTACCGCGTCCGCCCACTTTTACCTGAGCCTTAACAACAACGCGGCCGCCCATCTTCGATGCTGCAGCAAGCGCTTCCTCTGCAGTTGTTGCAACAGCGCCAGCAAGAACTGGAACTCCATGTTTTTCGAAGAGATCGCGAGCCTGATATTCAAAGAGATCCACTAGATCGCTCCTTTATTCTCGTGTAGGAAGGGGCGCAGTTCTGCGCGTGCTTTCAATGGCCCCATCTTAGAGGTCTGACTAGAGCTTCTCGACCGGCGCGTAGCGTAAGAGAAGGCGCTTCTGGCCATAATCTCCGAAGTCGATCGTCGCCTCCGACTTATCGCCCTCGCCGGCGATCGATACAACGGTGCCGAGGCCGAATGTGTCATGTGACACACGCTCTCCAACTGCCAGAACCATTGCGCTGCTCTTCTTTCCGGTGGCCCGAGGAGGAGGCGCAGATGCCACGCGTGATGTGCGAATTGAAGAGCCGGAAGAAAAAGTTGAACGACCTTCGTTGCGCCACTCGATGAGATCTTCTGGAATCTCACTTAAGAAACGTGACGGCGGGTTGTAATTGGGCGCACCCCACGAAGATCGATATTCAGCGCGCGAAATATAGAGCCGCTCTTCTGCGCGAGTAAGTCCAACGTAGGCCAAGCGGCGCTCTTCTTCAATCTCATCTTTCTCATCGAATGTACGTGAGTGCGGAAAGATTCCATCTTCCATTCCTGTAAGAAAGACAGTTGGAAACTCCAAACCTTTTGCGGTGTGCAGCGTCATTAAGGTGACAACTCCCCCATGATCCTGCCCATCTGGAATTTCATCGGCATCTGCAACGAGAGCAACTTTTTCTAGAAAGCCAGCGAGTGAAATCTCTTCATCTTCTGCAAGGGCATCAAAGGGGCGCTCTTCATACTCCATTGCAACAGCAACGAGTTCTTTAAGGTTTTCAACACGAACTTCATCTTGTGGATCGGTACTTGCCTCAAGTTCTGTAAGTAAGCCCGATTGCTCAAGGATCGCCTCGGTAATGACAGATGGTCTGGTCTTTGCTTCAACCAGGACTGCAAGAGCGTTCATCATCGAAACAAATTGCAGAATGGAGCCCGCTGCCCGCGATGGAACTTCGTGGGCTTCGGCGCAGCGGTTCAGGCCTTGCCAGAAGGTAATTCCCTGCAAAGCTGCAAAGCGATCGACCTCTTCCAGTGCACGATCACCGATTCCGCGCTTAGGAACGTTGATGATGCGGCGTAGTGAAATCTCATCTTCGAGGTTTGCAAGAACGCGCAGATAGGCAAGGAGATCTTTCACTTCTTTACGTTCGTAGAATCGCAAGCCACCGACAACTTTGTAAGGAAGGGCTGCCCGCATAAAGACTTCTTCAAAGACGCGAGATTGCGCATTGGTGCGATAGAAGATTGCAGTATCTCCAGGCTCAGATGTGCCGTTGCGCTGGAGCGATCTGATCTCATCTTTCACAAACTCTGCTTCATCATGCTCTGACTCTGCGACATAACCAATCAGAGGAGCGCCCGCACCAGAATCGGTCCAGAGGTTCTTCTCTTTACGTGATGCGTTCTGGGTAATAACAGCGTTGGCTGCATTGAGAATATTCTGGGTCGAACGGTAATTCTGCTCGAGAAGAACAGTTGTCGCATTTGGATAATCGAGTTCAAATTGCAAGATATTGCGAATCGTTGCGCCGCGAAATCCATAGATTGATTGGTCGGCATCTCCCACCACGCAGAGTTCGGCGGGAGGCATCCCATCTTCAAGGGTGCCGGTGAGTTCGCGGACCAAGATGTACTGCGCATGGTTTGTATCTTGATACTCATCGACCAAGATATGTTTAAAGCGAGAACGCATCCGGGCCTTAGCCTCGGGAAAGCGTTGAATGACTTTGACGGTGTTGAGAATCAAATCATCAAAGTCCATCGCATTAGCCGACTGCAGACGCTTTTGGTAGACCGAGTAGACATCTGCAACCACTTGTTCAAATTGGTTCGTTGTTGCATTGAGGTAATCCTGAGGCCCAAGCAACTCATTCTTTGCATTAGAGATCATCGATTGGAATTGGCGCGGTGGATATCGCTTGGGATCAAGGTTGAGCTCTTTAGCAACGATCGTAATCAAACGCAGCGAATCGGCCGAGTCATAGATGCTAAAGGAATTGGAGAAACCTAAGCGATGGGCCTCAAGGCGCAGCAGACGCACACATGCTGAGTGAAATGTCGAGACCCACATCGATTGCGCAACTGGGCCAACTAATTCAGCAACGCGCTCTTTCATCTCGCCGGCTGCCTTATTTGTAAATGTGATTGCCAGAATTTCGTATGGGCGCACACCACGGGCTGCCATCAAGTAAGCGATGCGACGAGTAAGAACGCGAGTCTTTCCAGAACCGGCTCCTGCAACAACAAGTAGCGGTCCACCTGTATGAATGACGGCAGCCTGCTGGGCGGGATTGAGCCCTGCAATCAAGGCATCTGCAGGCGTTGCCATTTCGTTCATGCGCGGGAGTCTATTAGGATCGGCCAACATGGAGCCTCTTAACGATTCCGAAATCTCGCGTGTATTGGTAGTCAATGCACACCCAGATGATTCTGATTTTGGCGCAAGCGGCACGATCGCTCAATGGGTCAAGGCTGGCATTGAGGTCTCCTATGTCTTCTGCACCAATGGTGATCAAGGCGGAGAAGAATCTGGATTTACAAAGGAAGAGATGCCAGCGATTCGCCAACGTGAACAACGTGCGGCAGGAGCGGCAATTGGCGTTACAGATATCACCTTCCTCAATTATGTCGATGGCCATCTAGAGCCAACCCTTGCCTTGCGTAAAGATTTAGTGAGACAGATTCGTATCTCAAAGCCAGATCGCATGGTCTGCCAATCACCTGAACGCAATTGGGAGCGAATTGGTGCAAGCCACCCTGATCATTTAGCAGCAGGTGAGGCGGCAATTCAGGCTGTCTATCCTGATGCGCGCAATCCATTTGCCTTTACAGATTTGCTCGATAACGAAGGACTTGCACCGTGGCGAGTAAAGGAAGTGTGGATGATGGGTTTTGCTCATCCTGATCACTTTGTTGATATCACCGATACCTTTGATTTAAAGATGGCAGCTCTTCATAGCCATGCTTCACAGACTGCCCACAATAAGGAACTCGAGAAGATGGTTCGCGAGTGGGGTCAGCGCAATGCAGGTCTTGGCGGTCTTCCTGAAGGTCGAATCGCTGAAGCTTTTAAAATCGTACATACAAACTAGAAAATAAAACTAGTTCGTAACTGATTTATTACTTTGCTGAAGCGGTTTCAATAACAACGAGTTGAATTGGGAAACCATCAGGTGCGTAATAGGCCTGACCATCTGATTCAACTTTGTAGGCACCAACTTCTGCGATCTTCTTCAGCAGATCTAACCCTGAAGTAATGCGGCCGAAGATTGTGTAATTTGGACCGAGTTGAGTATCTGCATAGACCAAGAAGAATTGGCTGCCGTTTGTACCTGGGCCGCTATTTGCCATAGCAAGTGTTCCTGCTGGGTAATTCTTCGCCCCTACCTTAGGAAGGTTCTCTTCCTTGTACCCGCTCCATCCACCAGGGCTACCCGCACCTTGTGCCGTTGGATCGCCACATTGCAGAACATAGAGACCATCTGTTGTCAGGCGATGACAGATAGTTCCGTTGTAATACTTTGAATTTGCTAGAAAAGAGATATTTGTTGTTGTCTGCGGCGCACGCTTTGTCAGAAGTGTTGCTCGAATGGGGCCGCAATTTGTATTCAGTGTCAGGGTTGCCGGGATCTTCTTCGCCGGCGCCATTGGTTGCTTAAGAGTTGCTGGAACACGTGGCTTGGCAGTGCTCTTCTTGCATGAGGCAACAGATGTTGGTCGCTCTGCAGCTTGTACTGAAACAAGTGATGTTCCAGTAAGGAAGGCGATGAGAACAAGGGCTAGCGATATCTTCTTCATGAGTTACTCCCACTCGATTGTAGCTGGTGGCTTTGAGGTGATGTCGAGAACTACTCGGTTTACACCGGCAACTTCATTGGTGATTCGAGTAGAGATCTTCTCCAGTACCTCATAAGGAATGCGTGACCAATCTGCTGTCATCGCATCTTCACTTGATACTGGACGTAGAACAATGGGGTGGCCGTAGGTGCGACCATCACCTTGCACGCCGACGCTGCGCACATCTGCCAATAAGACAACTGGACATTGCCAGATGCTGCGATCTAAGCCAGCTGCCTTAAGTTCTGCGCGGGCAATGACATCTGCTTTACGCAAAAGATCAAGGCGCTCACGAGTTACTTCACCTATGATGCGAATACCAAGTCCTGGACCAGGAAATGGTTGGCGCCAGATAATCTCTTCAGGGAGTCCGAGTTCTAGACCGACTTGGCGGACCTCATCTTTAAAGAGTGCGCGAAGTGGTTCAACGAGTGCGAACTTCAAATCATCAGGCAATCCGCCCACATTGTGATGAGATTTAATATTGGCAGTTCCCGATCCTCCGCCAGATTCAACAACATCGGGATAGAGAGTTCCTTGTACTAGGAATTCAACATCACCGCCTGATGCAATATCGCGGGCAGCTTTTTCAAAAGATCGGATAAATTCGCGGCCGATAATCTTTCGCTTCTCTTCTGGATCGGTAACGCCTTTGAGGGCGTTTAAGAATTGCTCAACTGCATCTACGACAACTAGTTGGACACCGGTGGATGCAACGAAGTCGCGTTGGACTTGCTCTGATTCGCCGCTACGCAGTAGACCGTGATCGACAAAGACGCAGGTGAGTTGATCGCCAACAGCCTTTTGAATAATCGCTGCAGCAACTGCTGAATCAACGCCGCCAGAGAGTCCGCAGATCACGCGCTTTGATCCGATAACCGCACGAGCCTTCTCGATTTCAACTGATGCAATATTTGCAGTCGTCCATGTTGCCGGGCACTTAGCGACATTGAGCAACCAATTATTGAGAATTGCTTGTCCGTGCTCTGAGTGAAGAACTTCAGGATGGAATTGCACACCTGCTAAATGCCCACCCTCATTTTCAAAGGCGGCGATTGCAGTATCTGTAGTTGATGCTGTGACGCTAAATCCAGGTGGAGCCTGTGTAACAGCATCGCCATGTGACATCCAGACCTTCTGCGATTCAGGTAAGGATGCAAATATCTTTGATAGTCCTTGTGCGGTCAGATCAGTGCGGCCGTATTCAGATTTTCCAGTTTGGCTTACAACGCCACCTAGTCCTTGTGCCATCGCTTGGAATCCATAACAGATTCCAAAGACTGGAATACCTAGCGTGAGAATTGATGAATCAAAGGTGGGCGCGTTCTCGGCATAGACACTTGATGGACCACCAGAGAGAATGATTGCGCAGGGGTTCTTTGCAAGTACTTCTGCTGCTGTAATTGAGTGCGGAACGAGTTCGGAGTATACGTGTGCTTCACGTACACGACGAGCAATTAACTGCGCGTACTGTGCTCCGAAATCGACGACAAGAACGCCACCGTCTGTGACGTTACTTGCCATGGCTAATAAGCACCTCTACGCGCTGGAAAGATTTCACATCTGAATATCCGCACGTTGCCATTGAGCGACGAAGTGCACCGAAGAGATTCATTGAACCATCTGCGCTATGTGATGGGCCGAGC
>WLGP01000130.1 GCA_009703165.1 Actinomycetota bacterium
ACAAGTTCTTAGCTCTCGCGAGGAGGCGTCATGAAGGCCACACTCAGCGACCAGCGCGCAATTCTAGATATCCAGAACTTTGACTTTACCCATGCAGCACTGACCAATAAGGCAGTAAATCTTCCTGAGATTGCAGCGATTGCATCTCTTACTATCAAATCTCATAACGCTCGCGATCTACGAATTGCAGCAGAGACCGAAACCAGCGATGTGAAGCGAGAATTGGCACGCGCTGAAGGCGATGTTGAACAGATAGTTACCCGCATCAATCGCGATGAGGCACGTTTAGCATCAGGGACTGCATCTCCAAAAGAGCTAGAACAACTTCAACACGAACTCGTTTCGCTCAATGCCCGTCGCGCAGAACTTGAAGAGATTGAGCTCGAGATAATGATGCGCATCGACGGACTCAAGGAGCGCATTACTGAGCTATCTGAGCAAGAGCGCGTACTCGGCAATGAGATTACAGAACTTGAGATCAAGAAGGCCAACGCACTTGCAGTCATCAATGCCGACCTTGAGGCAAATGTTGCCGATCGTGCATCAGTTGTTTCATCAGTTAACCCTGAACTACTAGCTCTCTACGAGAAGATCCGCCAGGCAAATAACGGCACAGGGGCTGCTGCACTCGTTGGCAATCAGTGCAAAGGCTGCAACTTGGCGATTAACACTATTGAGCTACAACGTATTGCCGGCCTTGCAGAAGATGAAGTAGTTCGCTGCGAGGAATGTCGCTGCATCTTGGTGCGTGGACTGTAGAAAATGGCACGCACATTTAAACTCACTGCAGATGGTGGTTCACGAGGAAATCCAGGGCCAGCAGGATACGGCGCAGTTGTCAGCGAAAATGGAAAGATCGTTGCCGAACTCTTTGATGTGATCGGCGTTGCCACCAATAACGTAGCCGAATACAGCGGACTACTGGCAGGCCTTACACATATTCATTCATTGGATCCTGCAGCAGAGGTTGTTGTCGCGATGGATTCAAAGCTCGTTGTTGAGCAGATGTCAGGGCGTTGGCAGATTAAGCATGCAGATATGCGCGAACTTGCCAAGAAGTGCCGCGATGCTCACCCAGCATCCCTTGTCACCTATTCATGGATTCCACGCGATGAGAATTCACATGCAGATCGCCTTGCCAATAAGGCCCTCGATGGTGGCCAAGCAAATGAGCCTGCCATTGCTATTCAAGAGAATTACCTGACCGATCGCCTTCGCAGCAACGAAGAGCCGACGATGATTTATTTTGTGCGTCACGGAGAAACTATTCTTACTCCGCTCCGTAAATTCTCTGGCACGGGCCCACTTAATCCAGAGCTGACCGAAGAAGGTTTAGCGCAGGCTGCAACTGTGGCTCAAGAGATCGCAAAGATTAAACCTGATGTTTTGATCGCATCGCCTTTGCAGCGCACACGCCAGACAGCAGAGGCGATCGCTGCAACAACCGGGCTACCTATTGTCTTTGATGAGATTTGGTATGAGCTCTCATTTGGTACATGGGATGGACTTACCAACGATGAAGTTCGCGAGAAGTTTCCAGATGAGTATCAGGCTTGGCTCAACTCATCATCATATGCACCAGGCGGGGGAGAGTCTTACGACCAGGCACGCATTCGCGTAGAGGCTGCGATGGAGAAATTGCTGGCTGAATATCCTGCACAGAAGGTCTGCGTTGTAACCCATAACGGTGTCATTAAGAGCGCTGTCAGCGTGGCTCTTCACGCCCCACGCGATGCCGTCTTTCATATGGATGCAACACCATGTTCGATCACATCAATTTCGATGTGGCCTTCAGATGGTTTGCGCGCGCTACGAAGTTTTTCAGAGCGTGGACACTTCCGCTAAATCCCCGCGGCATGTCCTTCGCAACGTGGATCTGATCCAAATGCGAAAGTTCCATTAGGCAGAACTTCCATCATCTGTGAAGACGATCCATGACCCCAAGCAGCTAACTCGCTGACTTCGTGGCCCTTTGCCTTCAACTCATTGATGACAGCTGCGGGCACACGGTTTTCTATCTGCAGAACACCTTTTCCAGATTCTTCTGCAGAGCTTTCACCCGGTGCATTTAAATGCTGCCAATGAGGTGCCTCAATAGCCTGCTGCACATTGAGCTTTAGATCAATCACATTAGTGATCAGCTGTAGGTTTGTCTGCACCTGGATATTTGCACCCGGTGTTCCACCGACAAGATAGAGCGATCCATCTGGGCGAACAGCTGTGAATGCATTCAAGGTGTGTGCAGGACGCTTACCTGGAGCAATGATGTTCGGTGACTGCGGATCGAGAGAAAAGCCAGTCAAGCGATTATTGAGAAGGATTCCAGTCTCTGGGATCACCCATGAACTTCCAAAGCCGTGGAATACAGATTGGATCCACGAGACAGCATTTCCATCTGAATCTGCCACCAAGAAGTAAGTGGTATCGCTACCTTCATTGACAGGTGCAATATCGGTTGCCGCGCTATCCATTGAGATCTGACTGACATGTCGATCGATATTCTCTTTCGACAAGATCTTGGCTGTATTTACCTCGATAAATTCGGGATCACCTATGATCGCATTTCGATCCGCAAAGCCCGCCTTCTTTGACTCCACACCGACATGGATGCGATCCGATTCGCTCATGGAGGCAAGATCAAATCGCTCAGAGATCAAGAGCTCTTCCATCAAAATCATTCCCTGAGTTGGGGGAGGCTGACCATAAACTGTTATATCGCGGTACTTAATTGAGAGCGGATCTAGTACACGAGTGGTGTGAGCCTTGATGTCTTCTTTGTTAAACCAACCATCTGAGCCCTTAACAAGTTGATCAGCAATGCGCCCTTCGTAGAAAGCCGCACGTCCGCCTGCTGAAATCTCACGCAGAGATCGAGAAAGATCCTTCTGTACAACGAGATCACCAATCTTTACAGTGACATCGATTCCCATCGCAGTAAACATCTTTGTATCAGGCGCTTGCGCTAGGTGGCCTTCGATACGTCGAACGAATCCAGAATTTGCCGGAAAGCCATTGTCGGCATAATCAATTGCCTGTTCGAGTAAACGAGCCATCGGCAACTTCCCGTAACGCTCATGTGCTTCAAACCATGTTGAAACTAAGCCAGGGACAGTTCCTGACTTGTATCCGTACATAGGAAATCCAGATGGATATGCCTCTGGTGTTGCAGCATGTGGTGCCTCACCACTGCCGTTAAAGGCAAGATTTGTTTTGCTTGCAGCATGATGCGTCACCAAGAATGCATCGCCACCTAAGTGTGAAGCACCAGGTTCAACAACACAGATTACAGCGCTCAGTGCGATAGCGGCATCGATAAAGGAGCCACCCTCTTTGAGGATTGTGATTGCCGCACTTACGGCCAAGGGCTGACTTGCTGCTGCTCCACCGTTGCGCGAGTAAACAACGCTTCTTCCTGTCTGCATTGCCGAACTCTCGCCTAGATCCGCCTCGATTACAAGAATAAGTAAGGGGGAAGTATTCTTAACCTAGAAGAGTCGCCCGGATCACCGCGTTGTCGCAAGACACCGAGGAAAGTCCGGACTCCAAAGAGCGAAGTGGTGGGTAACGCCCACCCGGAGCAATCCGCGGGAATAGTGCCACAGAAAAT
>WLGP01000131.1 GCA_009703165.1 Actinomycetota bacterium
CGCTTGCCATCTAACTTAATGAACATCTTGGTGCCGTGGTATTCATCAACCATTGCAACCTTTTTGCGGACTGTGCGAATCAGAACGTTGTCATTTGGATCTGGATCTTCATCCCAGTGTCTAAAGAGGCCGACACCAGTCCAGATCAAAATTGCACCGAAGATGACGAAGGTGAAGGCAAAGGCTGCAAGTGCTGCTGCACCGACTGCGATGAAGATCGAACGAAGTACAAGAGCGAGAATGACACCGAAGAGAAGTACACGTTGGTGATAGATCGGTGGCACAGCAAATTGAGCAAGAATGATGACGAAGATAAAGAGATTATCTACAGAGAGAGATTTCTCAACGAGGTATGCACCAAAGTATTGGGTTCCATAGGTCGAACCGAATTGGTTCCAGACCCATGCACCGAAGGCAAGAGCTAGACCGATATAGAAGATCGACCAAGCAGTCGCTTCCTTGAACTTAACTTGGTGCGGGTGAGCGCTCACGGTGAATAGGTCAACGATTACGAGTGCAAGAATTGCACCGACTGTTAGACCCCAGACTAATAACGACACGTCCATAGAAATACTCCTTGACTCGACATGGAAAGTAATGCAGTCAAGGTCTTCCTAACCGATGTGATCGGCCAGCGCCCCGGGTTTTTAGGCCGTATTGACGAGGTAGCTGTATCTAGGTACTCCCCTTAATGAAGCAAAGGTTATGGGGCAACTTATTGATCTGCAAGTTGTACTCAACCGTGTCACTGGTTTAAATCATCGGCAAAGGGCTATGAGGCTCTCCAGCAGTACCAAGCAACGACACTTCTCATTCCAGCAAATGGTTCACCTAATGTCTTGAGGGCTTTGGCCTTAATTGGTTCTGCATTGCCATGCAAATCATCCCAACCGCGCCTTACTGCCAGATCGTCAACCGGCCAGACATCTAAACGGCCGAGATGGAATATGAGAAACATTTCGACTGTCCAACGGCCAATGCCAAATAACGGAACCAACTCTTGAATGATCTCTTCATCGGATAGATAAGTAAATCTCTTAAAGTTGATCTCCCCTGACAGAGAGGCCTCTGTCAATTCGCTGATCGTGCGCACCTTGGCGCCTGTGAGTCCAACTGACTGCAACTTCTTTGAAGAGAGCGCGCCGACCTTGGCAGCAGTTATAGAACCACCGCATAGAACTTCTAGACGCGAAGTAATCGTTCGTGCGGCAGCAACGCTTACCTGTTGAGCTATCACTGAACGAATGAGCGACTGGTAGCTCGTGATCTTTGGTTTCTCTAAACCAAAGGTGCAGGGCGGCAGGTTCTTAATTGCTGGCGCAAAAGCTGGATCAATTCTCGAAATAGATCGATTGATCGCCTTTAACTCACTGGCCCTATTCATAAGAGATTACTTCTTCACGAATCCATTCTTGATCAAGTAATCAGCTGAATCTCTCAAGGTTACTTCGACAGGAATGAAGTTGATACCTAGCAAGTGCTTAGCTTTAGCGTTACTGATTCGCATTGGTTTGCCGATCATTGGCAGGATCGTCTTGATTGCGCCGTCAAAGAGCGATAGCACCTTGAGTATGGCTGTTGGGGCCTGTGCGGTCTTGACCTTACTTGTTGGGTAGACCGACTTTAGATACTTGGCAATTTCGACAAATGACTTAGTTTCAGAAGATGAAAGGATTCGCTCACCCTTGGTCGCATCATTCTTGATTGCATCCACATGCATTGTGGCTACATCTCGCACATCCACGATCGCAAACTTCAGATCAGGAAGCATTGGATCACTTCCCTTGAGGATTCTTTCGACTAGTGAAATCGATGAACCAAAGTTCTTATCAAGTGGCGCTCCAAGAACAAGAACAGGATTAATTGTGGTGAGTGCAATTTCTGGAGCACCGCTCTTTACATAATCCCATGCAGCTTTTTCAGCCAGAGTCTTTGACTTTGTATATGCGCCTCTTCCAACGGGATGAGTCACATCTGTCCACATTGTTTCGTCGTATTCACCGGCACCAGCAGGCAATTCGCGTCCATAAATTGCTGCCATCGATGAGGTCAGAATTACTCGCTTCACCCCAGAGTTATGGGCGGCAGTGAGCGCGCGAAGAGTTCCATCTACTGCAGGACGAATTAAGTCATTCTCATCTTTAGGAGATGCGAGAGGAAAAGGTGAGGCGGTATGCATCAAGACATCAATGCCATCAAGGGCTGCATCCCAACCGGAATCTTTTTCGAGATCAAGTTCAACAAAGGTAAGGCGCGTATCTAGATCTGATGAATCTAGTAAATGAGGAAGGACCGCACTTCGCACCTCATTGGATTTATTGAGGTTTCGCACCGATGCGCGGACGCTATAGCCCTGATTAAGAAGGGCAAGTGTGATGTGCTTTCCGATATATCCGCTGGCACCTGTGATGAGGACTCTTTTCATAGGGTGATTCTCGCACACGACCAATGCGCACTATCCCTACAAGAATTTTTCAAATATGGTTCGAGGGTGAATAAGACAGTAGATGCAGATTTCCTAGCCCTTCCGCTGGCAGCAGTCAGCGATGCCGCAATCAGCACAGCAAAAGATGCAGGTGCATCACATGTTGATGTGCGAATAGAGCGCACCCGTAACGGTTTGCTTTCGTTGCGAGATGCCCGTCCTGAGACCCAAAGTGATGAGACGATCGCAGGTGTTGGCGTCCGTGTGATCGTCAACGGTGCATGGGGTTTTGCATCATCACCTGAAATCTCTGTCGATGTTGCCAAGAAGCTAGCGCTCACCGCTGTCGCTATGGCCAAGACTTCAAAGCCTTTATCTACTGAATTGGTTTCACTCGTTGCCGAACCTGTCTATGCAAATCAGATGTGGGTATCTGAGTATGAAATCGATCCATTCTCAGTCTCTGACTCTGATAAGAAGGATCGACTTGCAGATTTAAGTGATCGCCTGCTTAAGAGCTCAAGCGTTAATCACACCTCTGCCCACACTATGTTTGTGAAAGAGCAGAAGCATTACGCAGACTCTTACGGCACAAGTACTACTCAACAGAGAGTGCGCGTGCAGACACAGATTGAGGCAATCTCAATCGGTGATCATGGCTTTGAATCTATGCGCACATTGGCTCAACCAGCAGGCTTTGGTTGGGAGTGGATGGGTAATAAGCATTGGGATTGGGATGCAGAGATCGCTGAGCTACCTTCTCTGTTGGCAGAAAAGGTTGCAGCACCATCTGTTGAACCAGGTCGCTATGACGTATTGATTCATCCATCCAATCTTTGGCTGACAATTCATGAATCGATTGGCCATGCAACAGAGCTAGATCGTGCAATTGGTTATGAGGCCAACTACGCAGGAACCTCATTTGCAACGCCAGATAAGCTCAACACTTTGCAATATGGATCGAAGTTGATGAATGTGACCGGCGATCGCAGCACATCTCATGGCCTCAGCACAGTCGGCTTTGATGATGAGGGTGTTGCAGCACAGCGCTGGGACATCATTAAAGATGGCCTTCTTGTTGGATATCAACTAGATCGCCGCATCTCGGCCCGAGTCGATCGTGATCGCAGTAATGGTTGCGCATTTGCCGA
>WLGP01000132.1 GCA_009703165.1 Actinomycetota bacterium
AAAGCCAGATGTCGAACTGACTCTCTTACTTCCGCGTCGCGCTTACTCTGGATTCTTAGGTCGCTTACTTCACGATCAAACTGCAGAAAAGATTGCTGCCCCAATTTCACAGCTACAACGTGTCGTTGCAACGATCGTTCCATTTGACGTCAATCGCATTCTCTCTGGCTCAACTCCGCAGGTTGTTAAGGTTGAAGAAGTTAAAGTTGCTGCAAAGCCAGCACCTTTCAAACCAATTCAAGATGTAATGAAGTCGGCAGAACCAATTAGCCACTATGCAGAAAATATGACGCCAATTGGTCAGATCGAGTGGCGCAAGCGTGCACACGTTCAAGGCCAGGTAACCTCAATTAAGAGCGCTCCACGTGGCTCTGCGCCATATCTTCAGGTTGAAGTCTGGGATCAGAGCGGAGGAGTGACCCTTCAATTCTTAGGTCGCCGCGAAATCGCAGGCCTTGAGGTGGGATCGCAAATTCGTGCCGAAGGAATGGTTGGCGAAGAAGAAGGATCGCTGATCATCCTCAATCCTTCATACGAACTACTTGTCTGAGAAGAACTCTTTCAATAAATGAGCGCACTCTTGCTCTTTTACGCCAGCAGTAACCTCGACCTTAAATATTGAGCGTGGATCTCGCAGTACATCCCAGACCGATCCCACTGCGCCAGCCTTCTCATCCCATGCACCAAAGACAAGTGCGCTAATCCGAGATTGTGCGATCGCACCGGCGCACATTGCACACGGTTCAAGGGTGACCACAAGGGTGCATCCATCTAAACGAGATTTCTGTAATCGCTGCGCTGCATTACGGATAGCAACGACTTCTGCGTGAGCAGTTGGATCGTTATTCGCCTCGCGCTCGTTAAATCCTGTTCCGATGACAATTCCATCTGCATTTACGACAAGTGCGCCGACGGGAACATCTCCGGTTGCGAGCGCCTGTCTTGCAATCGTTAAGGCGTCATCCATGAGGTCGTGATGGTTAAGAATCTTATAACTCCAATAGTTGTGCGAACTCTTCGCCAAATCCTAGACGGCTAGCGATAGCTTCCAGTTGTTCGTCAGGAAATAAATCTGCATCGTCACAGAGCGTTGAAAGTTCCATACGGTGTACTCCGAGATCAGAGATGATATCGAGATCTCCTGCAGGAAATGGTTCGTCATCTTCTTCTGGCATATCAAGATCGCAAATTTCAATAAGTTCTGCAGCAATGTCGTAATCAACTGCGCAGGTAACATCACTCAAGAAGAGTTTGATATGGGATCCAAGAACGCGAATGATGATGAAAAACTCTTCATCGATTGCAAGAAGTGCCAGCGCCCCACCATTTGTCTGTTGCGCTTTGAGGCGATCGATAATTTGAGGAAGGTCTTGCGCATCGGGTAAAAGGGCTAGCGACCAACGCCCATCTTCATGCCAGGCCGCGACAGCGATATCTACATCGTTGATGAGTGGTTCGCCTGCCTGATCCTGTGTCACATCGCTCATATTCCCACTCATTGGGGTGGAATGAAAGGGCGGTAAGGTATGGGTTATGAAAGTTCATGTTGCCGACCATCCGCTGATCTCACATAAATTAACTGTTCTGCGCGACCAGACGACCGATTCGCCAACATTTAGACACCTCGTTGAAGAGCTCGTCACGCTTCTTGCCTACGAGGCAACACGCGATGTACGCGTAGAGAAGGTAGACATCGTCACACCTGTCCAGCCAACAACTGGCGTCAAACTTGCAGAGCCACGTCCTGTCGTTGTGCCAATTCTCCGCGCTGGACTTGGAATGCTCGAAGGAATGAGTCGTTTGGTTCCAACGGCTGAAATCGGTTTCCTTGGAATGGTCCGTGACGAGAAGACTCTCCAGGCAAGCACCTATGCAAATCGTCTTCCAGAAGATCTCTCAGGTCGTCAATGCTTTGTATTAGATCCGATGCTGGCAACAGGTGGAACTCTTGTTGCTGCAATCAACTTTTTGATCGAACGCGGTGCAACAGAGATCACCGCAATCTGCATCCTGTCAGCACCAGAAGGTATCGCTGTTCTGGAAGAGGCATTTAAAGATTCAGGTGTACCAATCAATCTTGTAACCGGTGCTCTCGATGAAAAGTTAAATGAGCATGGATATATCGTCCCTGGACTCGGCGATGCTGGTGATCGACTTTACGGTGTTGTGTAAATGGCATCCACTTCTCCTGGATATGGAATCACTATTCGTGTTGAAGGATCGCCAGATCTTCAACCAGTAGCACTTATTACTTCTGCGCTCTCATCAGCCGGTGCAACGATTACCGCTCTCGACGTCGTTGAATCACTTGTCGACAGAGTCGTTATCGACGTTACCTGCGATACCGTCAATAGCGACCATGCAGATGAAATTACCGCCTCACTTAATGTCATTGAAGGCCTTGTAGTCCGTAAAGTCTCAGACCGTACCTTCTTATTGCACCTTGGCGGAAAGATTGAGATTGCATCGAAAGTTCCACTAAAAACACGCGATGATCTATCTCGCGCCTACACACCAGGTGTTGCACGTATCAGCCAGGCAATCGTTGAAGATCCAACAAATGTGCGCCGCCTAACAATGAAGCGCAATACGGTTGCCGTTGTTACCGATGGCTCCGCTGTTCTAGGTCTTGGAAATATCGGACCAGCAGCAGCACTTCCAGTGATGGAGGGAAAGGCAGCGCTCTTTAAGCGCTTTGCAGATGTTGATGCTTGGCCTGTCTGTCTTGATACCCAAGATGTCGATGAAATTGTTCGCACCGTTCAATTGATCGCACCTGTCTACGGCGGAATTAACCTTGAAGATATCTCAGCACCACGTTGCTTCGAAGTTGAGGCGCGCCTTCGCCAATTACTCGATATTCCCGTCTTCCACGATGATCAACATGGGACGGCAATTGTTGTACTTGCAGCCCTTAAGAATTCACTCAAGTTGGTGAAGAAAGATATTGGCGATGTAAAGATCGTCATGAGCGGAGCAGGTGCTGCCGGTACTGCAATCGCTCGCTTATTGGTTAAAAGCGGTGCCAAAAACATCATCGCCTTTGATAAAGATGGCGCAATTAATAGCTCTTGTGATCGCGAAGATCCAATGCGCGCCTGGTTTATCGATCACTCCAATCCAGAAAATTTCAGTGGAGATATCCATCAAGCGATGGCACAGGCAGATGTCTTTATCGGCGTGAGCGCACCAAATGTCTTAAAGGAGACAGATATCGCCTCCATGGCCGATAAATCAATCGTCTTTGCTCTAGCAAACCCAGATCCTGAGATTGATCCAGTTGTTGCGCGTAAATATGCAGCCGTTGTTGCAACAGGGCGTAGCGATCAACCAAATCAGATCAATAACGTTCTTGCCTTCCCAGGTATCTTCCGCGGCTTGCTAGATGCCCAGGCTCATAAGATCACCGATGATTTACTCGTTGCAGCAGCCAATGCGATCGCAGATTGTGTTTCGCCTTCACAGCTCAACGCCTCATTTATCGTGCCTAGCGTCTTTGATCCACAAGTTGTAACTAAAGTTGCAGCTGCAGTAAAGATGAGTGT
>WLGP01000133.1 GCA_009703165.1 Actinomycetota bacterium
ATGCCAATGTGGGCTGGCGAGAAGATCAACTACTCAGGTGAATGGGGCGGCGGAATTTACACCGTATCTCCACACTCTAAGTTCCCTAAGGAAGCTCTTGCATTTGCAATCTTCATGGTTAGCGACAAGCGCAACGTTGTTGACGTAGCTAACCCAGATGGCTCAAAGGGTGCACCAACATTCCCAGCATCACAAAAGGGAAATGCATTCTGGAAGGCCAAGGTCTCTTCTGACAAGTACTACGCCGCAGATCCATATCCTGCGATGCTAGAGCAGTCAAAGAAGATCTTCTCAGGCGAGAAGCCAGTTTCATATGACACAAATAGCGCAATGGAAGGAGTCTTCTCGAACGAACTTAAGAAATCTAAGAACGCTCAGACTGCTCTTGAAGCATTTGCAACATATGCAACAAACCTTGCTAAGCAACTTGGTTACAAGGTAGCTACTTCCTAAGTAGGTAAGTACTAGCGGGGCGCGTTGGTCGAGATCATCGACCAACGCGCTCCCACTTACTTCAGTTTCATTCAGAGATTTTCACGCAGAACGATTTTGAGGAGTTTGCCGGACGATGGCCACGCAGAAGAGCGCAAAAAAAGGTAACAACTTTGCAATGTGGGTGATGTTCTCCCCATACCTAATTTTACTTATTGCTTTTGGTTTGATCCCCGTCATCATGGCAATCCTGGAAGTCCCACACGAGTCACGCGTCAACCCTGATGGTGGTTGGGATGCCTTTAAGATCGTTTTACAAGATTTCCGCTTCTTGCCTGCGGTAGGCCACGTTCTTGGCTTCATGGCAATCTTCGTCCCGACCACAATTATCTTTGTTATTGCAATGTCCCTGATGCTCGATGTAAACCCAACAAAGTGGAAGAAGTGGCTTCGCATGGCCTACATCGTCCCTGCATCGATCTCAGGCGCTGTTGCTGTTCTCGTTTGGTATGCAATCTTGCAACCAACAGTTTCTCCAATTAAGGGACCTCTATCGTGGGTTGGTATCACTACAAGTGATCAGATCTGGCAGACCAAGAACCTCGTCTACATCTTCGCCATTATGGCCTTCTTTGCTATCGCGGGTAACTGGATCTTGATTCAATTCGGATCACTGCAATCAATCTCAGGTGAAGTTATCGAGGCTGCCCGCGTCGATGGATGTTCTGCATTCCAGATTGCATTTAGAATCAAATTGCCATTGATCAAGAAGTACATTGTTTACATGGGCGTTCTAATCTTCGCCGGTGGCTTACAGATCTTCGTTGAGCCAGAGCTACTCAATAAAGGTATCTACTTAGGTATCGCAGAATCCTGGTCTCTCGATCAACTCGCATTTGAGCTTGCATTCACATCCGGTGACTTTGGAGGCGCATCTGCGCTCTCACTCATGCTCTTGGTGCCTAGTTTGCTTGGTGCTCTTGTCGTTATCTTTAAGACAGACATGTTCGAAGAGGCCGAAGTCAATAACCACAAGAAGGCGGAGGCATAATCCATGTTGAATAAACTTGATTTAGCAGGACGTAAGACCAAACTTCGCCAAGAGAGTCGTTTCTGGACTTGGGTCGTAAACGGCTGGCTCATCTTCTTTGCCATCGTCAGCATTATCCCGATGGTCTGGCTACTCCTTGCACCAAGTAAGGAAGATGCCGATCTGACTAATCGCCACCCACTTGCCTTCGGAAACTTAGGCAATTACGTCAAGGCGTGGAACAACCTTCAATTCTTCGACAATGGTGTTCTCTTCCAGTGGGTAATTAACTCGATCTGGTACACCGGCGCAATTGTCATCATTGCAACAGTGACGGCGTCGATGGCTGGGTTCGTGCTCTCTGCTTCCAACATTAAATTTAAGAGAGCATTCCTGATTTCAACGTTGATTACGATGCTTGTGCCTCCAATGGCACTTGTTGTTCCAATCTTCGTCCTCATGGATGCCATCTCATTGATGGATAAGCCAATTGCAGTAATCCTGGTCTCTTCCCTCTATCCATTTGGCGTATTTCTCTCATACATCTACTACACCACCACGATTCCTAAAGAGCTCTATGAATCTGCTCGCTTAGATGGATGTAACGACTTCCGCCTCTTTACAAAGATCGCACTGCCATTGTCATGGCCGTTGATCTCTCTCCTTGCCTTCTTCGCCTTTATCGGCAACTGGGCAAATTACTTCCTTCCCTACATCCTGCTTCCATCGAGCGAGAACTTCACCTTGCCTATCGGCCTTGGCTTCTTGTTCTACTCGACTCCGGCAATTAACCCAGGCGTTGGTGCAACATCTGTACCAATCTACAAACCTGAAATTGCACTTGCAGGTGTTTTGATCGCGCTGCCGATCATGATCGTCTTCCTGGTCTCCCAGAAGCGCCTCGTCCGAGGAATGCTCGCTGGCTCAATTAAAGAGTAGGTAATTACGATGGACCAGAAGGTCTATCCATTTAGCGCAGGTAATCGCACCATGTCCGACCTTTTAGGCGGCAAGGGCGCAAATCTGGCTGAGATGGCAACGCTGGGAATTCCTGTCCCTGATGGCTTCACCATCACTACACGTGCATGTCAGGATTATTTGCGCACAGGTGGATTAGGTCAAGATCTTCTTGATCAGATTGATGCTGCCATTATCGAACTTGAGAAGAAGATCGGTAAATCTTTTGGCGATCCAGCAAATCCACTCTTGGTCTCTGTGCGCTCTGGCGCAAAGTTTTCAATGCCAGGAATGATGGAGACAGTTCTCAATGTCGGCATGTCACAAGAAGTTGCGGCAACCCTTGAATCGATCACGGGGGATTCACGCTTTGCCTGGGATTCTTATCGCCGCTTTATCGAAATGTTCGGCAAAACAGTCTGTGATATTCCATCAGATGCCTTTGCCAAAGTTGCCGCCCCTCTCATTGCAGAAGCCGGTGGCAAGACGATTGCAGATTTAGATGGACCGGCACTTCGTAAGGCAGGAGATGCCTTTGTAGGCGTTGTAGAAAAACATACGGGTGCGCCATTTCCATTTGATGCTCGCTCACAGTTAATCAGAGCGATCGAGGCGGTCTTCCACTCATGGAACTCAGAACGTGCTCAGCTCTACCGTCGCAGAGAGCGCATCAGTGCAGACCTGGGAACAGCAGTAAATGTGCAAGCGATGGTCTTTGGAAATATTGGAGACACATCCGGTACCGGTGTCTGCTTTACCCGCGACCCAGGAAGTGGAGCCCCAGGTGCCTACGGTGATTACCTGCCACGTGCCCAAGGTGAAGATGTTGTCGCTGGAATTCGTAACGCCTTCCCACTGACTCACCTAGGTGAAGTCAATCCTGAAGCCTTTGCCGAACTCAATCGCATCATGGCGCTATTAGAAGATCACTATCGCGATATGTGCGATATCGAATTTACCGTTGAGCAGGGAAAGCTCTGGATCTTGCAGACCCGCGTA
>WLGP01000134.1 GCA_009703165.1 Actinomycetota bacterium
AAGTAAAGCGCATACAATTAAGTGATGTGAAGGAGTGGCAACAGCAGAGTGAGCGCACCAGCTATTTTTTTGATACACGCACCCCAGAAGAATATGAAGCGGGGCACCTTCCCGGCTTTCGTTCTGTTCCAGGCGGGCAATTAGTGCAAGAGACTGAAATGGTTGCGCCAGTACGCGGCGCTCGGATTGTTTTGGCTGACCCCAGCGGGGTTCGGGCTGACATGGCGGCATCCTGGCTTGCTCAGATGGCCTGGGATGTGTATGTCGTAGACGACTTAAAGGCGGATGACTTGAGCGAGCGCGGCACGTGGAAAAATCCCTTGCCCTCTTTACCAACAGTAGACTATGTTGATGTAGCCACGCTCGCCCGACTACAGGAATCGAATGCAGATGTACTGGTGGTTGATTTCAGTACCCATGCACTTTATGTTCGAGGTCATATTCCCGGCGCCTGGTTTGCGCTCCGCTCTGAATTAAGCGAGGCATTGAAGTCGCTTCCAGTGACAAGTCATTATGTGCTGACCAGTACACCACCAGAGCTGGCTGTTTTTGCTGCTGCTGAAATGCAAGCCCACTCAGGGAAACAGGCATCTGTTCTGCAAGGAGGCAATGCTGAATGGAGCAAGGCTGGCTACCCGCTGGAGAAAGGCGAGACCCATCTCGCTTCAACTGCGCGCGATCGCTATAAACGCCCCTATGAAGGAACTAACATTGGTCCAGAGGCAATGCAGGCTTATCTGGATTGGGAATTCGGTTTAGTTGCTCAACTAGGCAAGGATGGCACCCACCACTTCTGGGTCTTATAAATAAAAACGCCACCCCAAGTTTAGGGTGGCGACGATTGCATTACTGATTAATGATCAGCAATAAAGACTAAAAGCCTACGCCTTCTTTTTAGCAGTCTTCTTAGCGGCAGGTTTTTTTGCTGATGCCTTTTTGGCTACTGTCTTTTTAGGTGCAGAAGGCTTCGAGCTGCCAGCACTGCTGCGACTAGATAAACTGCTGATATTTTTTTCGGCCGCTTCAGCTGCCTCATTGATAACACGACGCCCCTCCTTAAATGCTTTTTCGCCGGCACGCGACAAGTCGCGTGCTACTTTGGCTAAATGCTCGCCACCGGCAGGCATTTTTTTCTCAACATCTTCAAGCCATCCAGAAAGGGATTCGCGCGCCTTCTCTAAATATTTTTCTGCCTCATCCGCAGCGTCATCGCCCATCTCGCGCAGCATGCCTTTTACTTTTTTATGATAGACATGCATGCGATCAGCAGCAGCTTGGGTCGCCTCTTCCTGCAGGAGCTTCAAACTCTCAAGGTCATTTTTGGCTGCTGTTTTAGCAAAGCGCAAGGCATGGTCCATATTGTGCTTTAGCTCATTGGCATGGTGCTCGCTCAGTTGCTTGGCGGTATCGAGTAATTTATGCGAAAGCGCAAACAGCTCTTTGGCTTTTTTTTGCTGCCACTCTTGAATGTCGTGTTGGTTCATTGCAGTCCTCTTAAGGGTATTCATGTCTGTACTATTTATTACTCTATACCGAAACAGAGAGGCTGCCAAGCCTTGCTTGTTAAAGGGATGACGGTTTTTTGACAGTCTGCTTGCTTTGCCGACAACGATCAGAACAATACTTCACCTCATCCCAGACCTTTTCCCACTTTTTTCGCCAATTAAAGGGCCTGCCACAGTAAACACAGTCTTTGCTTGGCAGATCGCCCTTCTTGCGCATTCCCATGGTTAATCTGGATTAAGCCTATTGCACTGAAATACTGGACTTAAAGACTGGGGTAATCGGTATAGCCTTTTTCGCCACCGCCATAAAAGCTAGCTCGATCGTATGGATTTAGGGCCGCATCTTGCGCAAAGCGCTCCGCTAAATCGGGATTGGCGATGTAAATACGACCATAGGCAATGGCATCAGCAAGGCCCGCTTCCAATGCTGCTTCGCCGGATTCTTTGGTATATCCGCCGGCACTAATGAACTTGCCATGAAACGCTTTACGAAAGAGAGCCGATGCATTGGGTGCAGCCGTATCGACTTTGTCGTTACCGCCTGCAGTAGTAGCGCGTGGCTCGATCATGTGTAGGTATGCCAGGCCCAATGGATTGAGCTTGTCGATGACGGCCGTAAAGAGGGCCAATGGATCGCTATCGGCAATGTCATTGAAACTGCCATAGGGTGATAAACGAACACCAATCCGGTCATATGAAAATACCTCACTGACTGTTTTTAATACGTCGATTAGTAAGCGCAGGCGATTTTCAACCGAGCCGCCATACTGATCCGTGCGCTGATTGGTTTTGTCTTGTAAAAATTGATCCAGTAAATAGCCATTGGCTGCATGGACTTCGATGCCATCAAACCCTGCTTTTTTTGCATTGAGCGCCGCATTACGAAAATCAACCAGCAGCTGGGCAATATCGGCTTCGCTCATTGCTTTTGGGGTTTCATATTCGTGCAATTGCCAATCAGCACCGTAGGTTTTGCCCGCAGGTGCTATTGCCGAAGGGGCGACAGGCAAGCCTTCGTTTGCATGCAATGATGAATGGGAAATCCGGCCAACATGCCAGAGTTGCGACACAATCAAACCGCCTTTGGCGTGGACTGCCGCAACAATCTCTTTCCAAGCCTGCGTTTGCGCTTCGGAATAAATACCCGGCGTGGCTGGATAGCCCTTACCTAGCGGAGAGATTTGTGTTGCTTCAGTAATGATCATGCCGGCACTTGCACGCTGACTGTAGTAAGTCTTGGCCAGCGGACTTGGCACATCACCATCGATGGCCCGCATGCGCGTCAGTGGCGCCATCACCAGGCGATTCTTGAGCGCCATGGCCCCCAGCGAAACTGGGGTAAGAAGTTCTAAGTGGGTCGACATGCGTACTTCCTTTGTATAAATGAATAAACCAAACAAAACTGATCGTAACAAGAATGCTGCTTGTCTGCATACCGGAGCAAAGACCCGTATTTAAGGGTACTCCATTTAAGCCATGTATTCTGTATGCCTAAATGGCATTTCTGACTTAAATAAGGGATGAATATGAAAACGTGGCAATGCATTGTGTGTGGATTTATATACGACGAAGCCAAAGGCCTTCCAGAAGATGGAATCGCGCCAGGTACCGTATGGGCCGATGTTCCAGCAAACTGGGAATGTCCTGATTGTGGCGTATCCAAATCCGATTTTGAAATGGTACAAATTTAAATCGTGCTTCTTTGTTAATGCGCCACTATCCTATTTGTTAAAGGAACACCGCTTTGAGCGAACATCAAGACCAAGTCCAACCGATCGTCATTATTGGTAGCGGCTTAGCTGGCTATACCGTCATTCGCGAATTACGCAAGGTCGACAAGGATGTACCGATTACGCTCATCACGCGCGAGCCTGGCTACTTTTATTCCAAACCAATGCTCTCG
>WLGP01000135.1 GCA_009703165.1 Actinomycetota bacterium
AGGCCTATGTTCCTCAGACAGATACCTTCATTGAGAAGGATTCCAGCGTTAATGATGAGGTTGAACGGCTTCGACACTCTGCAACAAATGCCTTGCTGACTCGTCGGGATGTCATCGTCGTTGCCACCGTCTCGTGTATCTATGGCCTTGGAACCCCGCAGGAATATATCGACCGAATGATCCATCTGAAGGTGGGCGATGAGATCGAACGCAATGCCCTCCTTCGCCGCTTTGTCGATGTGCAATACAAGCGCAATGACATCGCCTTTGAACGCGGAACTTTCCGTGTTCGTGGAGATACGATCGAGATTATTCCGATGTATGAAGAGCTCGCCATTCGCATTGAGATGTTTGGCGATGAGATCGAGAAGATCATGACGCTTCATCCACTCACAGGTGAAATCATTCGCGATGAAGATCAGGTTCATATCTTTCCAGCAACACACTACGCGGCAAGCCCTGAGACTATGAAGCGCGCCATCGGTGACATTCAAGATGAACTTCAGATCCAACTCAACCTCTTTGAAAAGCAGGGCAAGTTACTTGAGGCCCAGCGCCTTCGTATGCGCACAACCTTTGATATCGAGATGATGGAGCAACTTGGCTTCTGTTCAGGTATCGAAAACTATTCACGACACCTCGACGATCGTTCGCCGGGTTCTGCGCCACACTGTCTCCTGGATTACTTCCCTGATGATTTTCTCGTTGTCATAGATGAGAGCCACGTAACCGTTCCACAGATTGGTGCGATGTATGAAGGCGATGCCTCCAGAAAGCGCACACTGGTAGAACATGGATTCAGATTGCCGAGCGCTCTCGATAACCGACCATTGAAGTGGCCAGAGTTCTTAGAGCGCGTTGGCCAGACGGTCTATCTCTCTGCAACGCCAGGCAAATACGAGATGGAGAAGGTCGGGGGTGATGTTGTAGAACAAGTCATTCGCCCTACTGGCCTTGTGGATCCTGCGATCATCATTAAACCAATCAAGGGACAGATCGATGATCTCCTTGAAGAGATCAATATACGTGCGGCAAAAAATGAGCGTGTTCTCGTTACAACGCTGACTAAGAAGATGTCTGAAGATCTCACTGATTACTTGCAAGAGCGTGGAGTGCGTGTTCGCTACCTCCACTCTGAGGTCGATACCTTGCGTCGCGTCGAACTTCTACGAGAACTGCGCACGGGTGAATACGACGTGTTGATTGGTATCAACCTTCTCCGTGAAGGTCTAGATCTTCCCGAGGTTTCACTTGTTGCAATCCTTGATGCAGATAAAGAAGGATTCCTACGATCTGCAACCTCATTGATTCAGACCATCGGCCGTGCTGCGCGAAACGTTTCAGGCGAGGTCCATATGTATGCCGATAACATCACGCGATCTATGGCACTTGCTATCGATGAGACTAACCGTCGTCGCGCAAAGCAGGTTGCCTACAACCTAGAACGTGGCGTAGATCCTCAGCCACTGCGTAAGAAGATTGCAGATATCACCGACCTTATTACGCGTGAGAGCGAAGATACCTCAGAGCTTCTAGCCAGCGAGAAGAAGTCAGGTAAGCGAGGTAGCGATGGCCTCTCTGCCGGACTCAACGCAAAGGGTGTGGTCTCTCTACCGCGCAAAGACCTAATCGCCTTGATAGGCTCGCTCACCGATCAGATGCGTAGCGCAGCTGGAGATCTTCAATTCGAAGTTGCAGCAAAACTTCGTGACGAGATCCGAATCTTGAAGAAAGAACTTCGATCTATGGAAGAAGCGGGTGTCTGAAGTGACTATTGAGAAACTTGTTGTGCGCGGTGCGCGCGAACATAACCTCAAGGATGTCTCACTCGACCTTCCGCGCGATGCCCTCATTGTCTTTACCGGCCTTTCGGGTTCGGGCAAATCAAGTCTTGCCTTCGACACTATCTTCGCCGAGGGTCAGCGACGCTATGTTGAATCACTATCGGCCTACGCCCGCCAATTCTTGGGGCAGATGGATAAGCCCGATGTTGATTTCATCGAAGGTCTCTCTCCTGCAGTCTCGATCGATCAGAAATCAACCAATAGAAACCCTCGTTCGACCGTTGGAACAATCACCGAGGTCTATGACTACTTGCGCCTACTCTTTGCTCGCGCAGGTCGCCCGCATTGTCCGCAATGTAAGAAGCCAGTCTCGCGCCAGAGCCCACAGCAGATCGTTGATCAGATTCTCGAGCTACCTGCAACGACGAAGTTCCAAGTTTTAGCTCCCGTTGTCCGTGAACGCAAAGGTGAGTTTGTAGATCTCTTTACTGACTTGGTTAAACAAGGGTATTCCAGAGCTATCGTCGATGGCGAAGCAATTTCGCTATCAGAACCACCGAAGTTAAAGAAGCAAGAGAAGCACACGATCGAAGTAGTGGTCGATCGTCTGACTGCAAAGGCAGAATCAAAGACACGTCTTACCGACTCGATTGAGACAGCGTTAAAACTCTCTGCCGGAATCGTTCTCCTTGATTTTGTTGATGCCAAAGAGGGTCAAGAGAAGATCCACACCTATAGCGAGCATTTAGCTTGCCATGTTTGCAACCTCTCCTTTGAAGAACTTGAACCGCGTTCTTTCTCATTTAACTCGCCCTTTGGCGCATGCCCTGAATGTTCTGGCATCGGTACCAAACTTGAGATTGATCAGGATTTGGTTATTCCAGATGAGAGCCTAAGTATTAATGATGGAGCGATCGCTCCTTGGGCGGGAAGTCAATCAGATGGCTACTTCATGCGTTTGGTGGAGGCGCTATCAAAAGACGTTAAATTCTCACTTGATGTTCCGTGGAAGAAGATTTCAGCTAAGGCCCAAGATGCAATCCTTAACGGCTATGAGTATGAAATCAAGATGCGTTACAAGGGTCGTTATGGAACTCGCAACTACACGACAGGTTTTGAAGGTGTCATCCCATTTATTCATCGTAAACATAGCGAGACCGAGAGTGATTACAGCCGCGATAAGTACGAGGCATATATGCGCCAGATCCCTTGTGGTGCTTGTAACGGTGCACGTTTAAAGCCAGAGGTCCTTGCGGTAACTATTGGAGATAAGAGCATCGCGCAGGTCTGCGAACTCTCTATCGATCAATGCGCGGCATTCCTCAAGAAGATTTCACTTTCAAAGCGCGAGGCACAGATTGCAGAGCGGGTAATGAAGGAAGTTCATGCTCGCCTTGGCTTCTTGCTCGATGTTGGACTTGATTACCTCTCACTCGATCGCCCGGCCGGAACACTTTCAGGCGGTGAAGCCCAGCGCATTCGCCTTGCGACACAGATTGGTTCGGGTCTAGTAGGAGTTCTCTATGTGCTTGATGAGCCGAGCATCGGTCTCCATCAG
>WLGP01000136.1 GCA_009703165.1 Actinomycetota bacterium
AGAGGCTATCCATATCGCTAAGCCTAATGGAATGCGCATCGAAGAACAGTGCTCGGCTATCCTTGCGCAGTGAGTACATACGCCTATCTCGGTCCCGTTGGGACATTTACAGAGGCTGCACTCAAGAAAATTACCTCTTCCAGTGATTCACACATTCCCTATGCAAATGTCACAGCGGCGCTAGATGCCGTGCGGAGCGGGGATGCCGATTTCGCACTGGTCCCGATTGAAAATTCTGTAGAAGGCGTCGTCGCGCGCACACTCGATGAACTTGCCACCGGAGACCCATTGGTCGTTGCCGGCGAAGTAACTTTGCCGGTCACCTTTGCGCTGATGACAAAGGCTGGTCAATCAGAGATCACAACGATTGCAACCCACCCTCATGCTGAATCACAGTGCCGCACATATATTGCAAAGCACCATCCGCATGCAGAGTTAGTGCCAACTGCTTCAACGGCAGCTGCTGCCCAAGCACTTACCCGCGGCGAATTCGATGCAGCGATCGCATCAAGTGCTGCAGCAGAACACTTTGGTCTTACAGTGATCGCAGAGAACATCGGAGATAACGATGGCGCAGTCACACGATTTGTCTTGGTGCAAAAGCCAGGCGCAATTCCCGCCCCGACCGGCCACGATCGAACATCTGTTGCCCTCTTTATCGATATCGATCACGCCGGTGCCTTGTTGGAAATCCTCACCGTCTTTGCCGATCACGATGTAAACCTGACATTTATTCAGAGTCGTCCAACCGGGCGCGAGTTAGGTCACTACCATTTCATTATTGATGTCGAAGGTCATTGCCAGGATGAGCCAGTTGCTCGTTCACTCGATGAGCTGGCAGAGATCTGTGATGACATTAGATTCTTAGGTTCATATCCACGAGAGGTGCGAGCATGATCGACATTAAATTCCTGCGCGAAAATCCAGATGCGGTCCGCGCATCTCAAAAAGGTCGCGGTGAAGATGTCGCTGTCGTGGACAAGGTTCTTGCAAGTGATGAGATTAAGCGCGCTGCCATTACCGAATTCGAACAATTGCGTGCAGAGCAAAATATTCTCTCTAAGGCAGTGGGTGCGGCTAAAGGCGATGAAAAGGCAGCTTTGCTTGCTAATGCCAAGGAGCTCGCTGACAAGGTAAAGGCGGCAGATGCCAAGCGCGCAGAGATTGAAGCCCAAGCAGATGCGCTAGCGATGGTGATCTCAAATATCTTGGATCCAGAAGCGCCAATCGGTGGCGAAGAAGATTTCGTAGTGATTGAACATGTAGGAACTCCGCGAGACTTTGCTGGCGCTGGCTTTGAACCAAAGGATCACGTTGAACTTGGAAAATTACTCGGTGCGATTGATACCGAACGTGGAGCGAAAGTCTCTGGCTCACGTTCGTACTATCTCACTGGCGTTGGTGCACTTCTTGAATTTGCCCTTGTTAACTATGCAATCTCATCTGCCACAAAGGCGGGATTTATTCCTGTCATTCCACCGGTCTTGGTTAAGCCTGCTGCGATGGAAGGCACTGGATTCCTTGGACAAGCTGCAGAGAATGTCTACCATCTTGAGAAAGATGATTACTACTTAGTTGGAACAAGTGAAGTTCCTCTTGCAGCATTTCATATGGATGAAGTACTCGATGGTGCAAAACTTCCACTGCGTTATGCCGGATATTCATCATGCTTCCGCCGCGAGGCAGGAAGTTATGGAAAAGATACTCGCGGAATTATCCGAGTTCACCAATTCGATAAGGTCGAGATGTTCTCATTCTGTAAGCCAGAAGAGGCTAAGGAAGAACATAAGCGCTTACTGCAGTGGGAGAAGGATTTCCTCAATGCGATGGAGATTCCATACCGCGTGATCGATGTGGCATCAGGTGATCTTGGATCAAGTGCTAATCGCAAATTTGATATTGAGGCGTGGATTCCAACTCAGAGCGCTTATCGCGAGGTAACAAGTACCTCTAACTGCACCGAGTTCCAGGCACGCCGTTTAAATATCCGCTACAAAGATAGCGATGGAACAAAGGCGGTTGCCACGCTTAACGGAACGCTTGTGGCAATTCCACGCATGATTGTTGCGATTTTAGAGAACCACCAGAATGCTGATGGAACAGTCAACGTTCCAGCAGCGCTACAACCATTCCTTGGCATGACGCGATTTGAGCTTGTGTGAATCTAGGAAACACTCGCCCCAAACTTATTGCCACAGATCTTGATGGAACAATCGTTCATCACGATGGCACTATTACAACCCGCACCCTCGAAGCATTTGCTCGCGCACGCGATCTAGGCGTATCGATCTGGTTTGTAACCGGTCGACCACCGCGTTGGATGGGTGAGATCAAAGATGCATTCGGATATGGCAATGCAATCTGCTGTAACGGTGCGATGAATTACGACTTACTGAACGGCAACGTCATTGAAGAGTGGGCGATCCCAGATGATCTCCTGCATATAACAATCAAAAAACTGCGCCAAGCAATTCCAGGGGTTTCATTTGCCGTCGAATCACATAACTTCTTTAAGCGTGAAAAGTCTTACGTTGCAATGTGGGATGCTGGAATTGATCACGAAGGATCGCATCAGATTGAAGAAGTATTAAGTCAACCGATTTTGAAGCTCTTAGTTCGCTGCTCTGGCCATGAATTTACATCTGATGAAATGCTAGAAGTTGCCCAGCGCGAAATCGGCGATATCGTCACTGTTACTCATTCAAGTCCAACTGCATCACTTCTTGAGATTTCAGCCAAGGGAGTCTCTAAAGGTGAAACTCTTGCGCTGATGGCAGGACGTCTTGGATTTGGTGCAGATGATTGCGTTACCTTCGGCGATAACCCCAATGATTTTTCGATGTTGGAATGGTGCGGGCGATCCTATGCAATTGGTGATGGCCACCCAGATGCCCGCAACTATGCAAAAGATGTGACTGAGCCACATATGGAAGATGGCGTTGCCAAGATCATCGAAAAGCTCCTCGATCTTCCTGCCTAAAAAGCCTTCGATTTTTTAGAACCCCCTTTTGTCATGTAGCCTCTCCCACGGAGGGCTCGCATAGCGGCCGAGTGCACCGGTCTTGAAAACCGGCAGGTGAAAGCCTCGTGGGTTCAAATCCCACGCCCTCCGCCAGTTTTTTAGATCCTGTGGCTGACTTCATAGCCAGTACACGGGCAACCACCTAGCGCCTTTTACTTATTCGGCGCACACTTGCCTCATTAAAGCCATCACGTCAGATGGCAAAGAGGGGTAGTAAAGATGTCAGGAGTTTTCTCTCCAGGGCGCGCTGAGATTAAAGAGCGCACACTTCGAACAGATAAGTGGTGG
>WLGP01000137.1 GCA_009703165.1 Actinomycetota bacterium
CCAACGAGTGCTTCGGTGTAAAGGGTTCGTGTTGAACGCTTTGCGTCAATCAACTTGTACATCAATGGCTGTGTGAAGCTTGGCTCATCGCCTTCGTTATGTCCACGACGACGGTAGCAGACCATGTCGATGACTACATCTTTATGGAATGCCTGGCGATATTCAAAGGCAATTTGTGCAACGCGAACACATGCTTCTGGATCATCACCGTTTACGTGGAAGACAGGGGCCGAAATAATCTTGGCCATATCTGTTGAGTACTGTGATGAACGTGATGCATGTGGCGATGTTGTAAATCCAACTTGGTTATTGATAACAACGTGGATCGTTCCGCCGGTGCGGTAGCCCTTCAACTGCGATAACTGGAGAACTTCAGCATTGACACCTTGGCCGGCAAATGATGCATCTCCGTGGAGAAGGATCGGAAGGACTGAGAAAATGTCCTTGATATTGAGACGATCTTGCTTTGCGCGAACAATTCCTTCAAGTACTGGGTTTACAGCCTCGAGGTGTGATGGGTTAGCAGCAAGATAGATCTTTGTTGTAGCACCTGATTCAGCGGTGAAGACGCCTTCTGTACCAAGGTGGTACTTCACATCGCCTGAACCATGGACTTCATTTTCTGCATAGTGGCCTTGGAACTCTTGGAAGATCTGGCCATAAGACTTACCGGCAATATTTGCCAACATGTTAAGGCGTCCGCGGTGCGGCATTCCGATACAGACTTCATCAAGTCCGCGCTCTGCAGCTGCCGAGATAATCGCATCGGTCAAAGGAATAACAGATTCGCCACCTTCAAGTGAGAAGCGCTTTTGTCCAACGAACTTTGTCTGCAGGAATGATTCAAATGCCTCTGCGCTATTGAGTTTACGCAAGATACGTAGCTGCTCGTCGCGCTCTGGCTTGGTGAAACCAACTTCCACATGCTCTTGGATCCACTTACGTTCGACTGGATCAGAGATGTACATATATTCGATACCGACTGAGCGGCAGTATGAATCGCGCAAGATTCCGAGGATGCTGCGCAACTTCATAAACTTCTTTCCACCAAATCCACCGGTGGCAAATTCACGATCGAGATCCCACAAGGTCAGACCATGTGTCACAACATCAAGATCTGGGTGTGAGCGCTGGAGATATTCAAGTGGATCGATATCAGCCATCAAGTGGCCGTATGTGCGGTAAGCCTGGATTAGCTGCTGAACGCGCGCTGTCTTATTGATCTCTTCATCGCGAGAGAAATCAAAATCTGATGCCCAGCGAATTGGCTGGTATGGAATTCGAAGAGCGGTAAAGATCTCATCGTAGAAATTATCTGCACCAAGAAGAAGTTCATGGAGTCTACGAAGGAAATCACCTGATGTTGCACCCTGAATGATGCGGTGGTCATAGGTGCTTGTAAGTGTGATGACTTTGCTTATTGCATTGCGCGCGATCGTCTCTTCGCTTGCGCCGGCAAACTCTGCTGGGTAATCCATTGCACCAACGCCGATAATCAAGCCCTGGCCTTGTACAAGACGTGGCACTGAGTGAACTGTTCCGATTGTTCCTGGATTTGTGAGCGAAACTGTTGTTCCCGCAAAGTCTTCAACGGTTAGCGTTCCACCGCGAGCCTTGGCAACTGTAGCTTCATAGGATGCCCAGAACTGTCCAAAATCAAGTGCTTCGCAGCCCTTAATTGATGGAACAAGAAGTTGGCGTGATCCATCTGGCTTTGCAAGATCGATTGCGATTCCGAGGTTGATATGTGTTGGGCGACCGATTGCAGGCTTTCCATCAACTTCGGTAAAGAATGCATTCATCTCAGGCATCTGGCGAAGCGCCTTGATCATTGCGTAGGCGATGATGTGGGTAAATGAAACTTTTCCACCGCGTCCACGCTTGAGGTGGTTATTAATTACGGTGCGGTTATCGATCATCAACTTTGCAGGAACGGCGCGAACCGATGTTGCTGTCGGAACGCTCAGCGATCCCTCCATGCTTGCAACAACGCGACCGGCAACTCCGCGAAGTGGTTCAACCGTTGCTTCATCTGGTGATGCCAAAACTGGTGCAGGCTTAACAACTGCTTGCGCAGGAGTTGGTTGCGACGTTGTTGATGCTGCTGGTGTGACTACTTGTTGTGTTGCAATTGGTGTCTGCGCTGCTGGTGCAACTGGTGTTGCAGGTGCTGCAGGTGCCGCTTGTGCAACTGGTGTCTGTACAGGTGTTGCAGGTGCTGCTGGAGTTACCGCTGCCTGAGCAACTGGCGCTGAAGATGTTTGTGCTGCCTTTGGAACTGGTGGAGTTCCACCCTTTGGCGCTCCACTTGCTGCGCCAGCAGATGCGCCGACAGATGTCGCAGTCGCTGTTGGTGAGTATGTCTTAAAGAATTCAATCCACTCAGGCGTTATAGAAGATGGATCGCTTTGGTAGCGCTCATACATCTCTTCAACGAGCCAATCATTTGCTCCGAAGTCTTGACCTGGTTGCGTAGCCGACACTGGCGCGCTCCTTAAAGATAAGTGAAAACGGTTCGTTCGTACGCCTAAGACTATCGGCTCATGGCTGGGCGATAAATCCATGAAAGGGCGAGATAGCGCACACTCATGAGCCATGTGGCCGCGTAGATCTCTGATTCCGGGATGGGGCGGCTCTGACATCGAGAGGTGAATGGCTGGCGCTGCTAGCCGGTGGCCTGCCAGCACAACGGAGGCGATGGGCAGTAACACGCGCCCGGAATTGCGCCGCCGACTTCAGAGTGCGGGATCGGCCAGCCATTGGGAGAGTTCTCTCATGAGTACATCAGCGCAGCCGCAGCCAGTCGCAATCATCACTGGCGGAAGTCGCGGCTTGGGCTTTGAAGTCGCTCGCGGATTGGCAGCTCGTGGATTTGAGCTGGCCCTGATTGCTCGAGATGCAGATCGCCTTTCTGCAGCGAGCAACACATTGCGTGCAGAGTTTGCGAACGTATCAGTGACAACTTTCTCGATCGACTTTGAAGTAACAACTCCTGCAGCAATTGAGAAAGCGCGCACGGCATTGGCCGAAGTAAAGGCACAGTTCCCGACTCCGCAGGCACTTGTGATTGCACATGCTGTGATGAGCGAGAAGATGTCAAAGACTCTGCGCACCACTGATGAAGAGTGGCGTCGCGTCCTTTCAATCAATCTCGATTCAACATTTATGGTTGTTAATGAACTTGTTCCACCGATGGCAGATGCGCGAAATGGTCGCATTGTCATCTTCTCTGCATGCCTTGGACGTATGTCAGGACCAGGAAATGCCGGCGGATTAGCGCCATATCGAATTAGCAAAGCTGGCGTA
>WLGP01000138.1 GCA_009703165.1 Actinomycetota bacterium
GCGACCAAGGTTGACGTTAATCATCTTGGGATCGCGACCTTGCTGAACAACACCTGAGATGACATCGCCTACTGAGCCTGTGAACTCTCCGACGATCTCGGCATCATTAGTCTCGCGCATCTTAAATTTGATGACCTGACGAATGGCCGATGTTGCACTTCGGGCGAAACCGTCAGGGTTATCTTCTTCTTCAGCAACCCGCTCGCCCTCTTCGTTATAGATCGGGATCAAGATGGCAACATCGCCTGTCTCGCGGTTGAGACGAGAGAATGCACGTGGCTTTGCTTCGGGTAATTCGTTATAGGCAGTCAGCACGCCAAGTTCGATTGCGGTAATCAGCGCCTCGATGGGCATCGCTTTTTCTGATGTAAGGGCGGCAAGGGCCTGCATATCTACATGCATTTACTTGTCATCCTTTCGGTTAAATTCAATTTCAACGACGGCGCGCTTGATGTCGGCAAGTGCTACAACTTCTTCGCGCGTCTCTTTCTTCTCTGCAACAGTAAGTGTCACATCTTGATCTGTATTTGAAAGAATTCGACCAACAACTTCGCTGCCATCTACCTTGATTACCTTTAAGAGACGATCAACGTTCTTCTTAAAGTGACGAGGTGCCGTTAAGGGACGATCAACGCCAGGAGAGGTCACTTCGAGAGTAAAGGGTGTCTCCCCCATGAAAGTTGCTTCATCGAGAAGCTCGGAGATGATGCGGGAAACGCTTGTTACTTGATCTAAATTCAGTGATGAATCTCCATCGACAATACAGGTAACTATGCGATGGCTTCCAGGTGTAGCAATATGAACATCTTCTAGGTAGAAGCCGGCATCTGAGACTGCAGGTGTAACCAGTTCAGAGATCTGATCTTTAAGCGCCATAAATAAGCCTACCTATTCGATTGTTGTTAAATTGTTGCACAATTTTATCACCACATAGTGATCGTGTCTAAACCGACCTTAAAGATAAGTGCTGTTGTGATGAAGAGAAAGACTTTACGAACAAAGGTCGATCCCCCGCGGATTGCAAGAGTTGCACCGATGAGGCCACCTGCCACATTTGCAACGGCGAGTAGTAGCCCAACCTTCCAGAGAATTGATCCATTAAAGCCAAAGACCAAGATTGCACCTATATTGGTACAGAGATTGATCACCTTGGCCATGGCAGATGCGTTAAGGAAGGCAAAGCCCAAGACCGCCACCAAGATCAGAATCAGAAATGAACCGGTTCCGGGACCGATCAGCCCATCATAAAAACCGATGGCTCCGGCAGCTAGAGCGCCAATGCGCATCTGCTTTCCTGGTTCATGCTTGAGTGATTCCACCGCGCCCAGTTGTGGACGCTTAATTGTGTAGATCACCATAGCGATCAGAAGAATAACGATGATTGGACGCAAGGCCCTTGTCGGTATTGATGAGGCGAGGAGTGCTCCCCCGATTGAACCGATAAATGCTGGCAGTGCCATTGCAAAGAGCAGTCGACCATTAAAGGTAATTGCCCTGCGATACAAAATTGTCGCCGCACTTGTTCCAAAGACTGAGGTTAATTTATTTGTGCCTAACACCTCGACGGTTTCAAATTTCGGTAATCCAATAAGTAGAGCTGGAAGCTGGATAAGCCCACCTCCGCCAGCCATGGAGTCAATCAGACCTGCGCAGAATGCGGCAAAGATGAGAAAGATAAGGGTGGTAAGTGTGATGTCGTAGAACACGTGAAGTTAGAGTGAAGCGACAAGTTCTGCGATGGATGCCACGGCCCCAGCCAACGCAACATCGCTCTTTTCGCCAGATTTACGCACTCGTACTTCGACATTGCCCTGTTCGAGAGATTTACCGACAACCACAATGACAGGGTTACCGATCAATTCAGCATCCTTGAACTTAACGCCAGGACTTGTGCCGCGACGATCATCGAGCATCACTGAAATTCCTTGAGCCTCTAATTCGGCTGCGATCTTCTCTGCAGTATCAAAGGGAAGATCTTCCTTACCTGTGGCAACGATATGAACCTTTGCAGGAGCAAGCTCTGCCGGCCAGTTCAGCCCAATCTCGTCATATGTCTGCTCTGCAATAGCAGCAACGGCACGTGTGACACCGATTCCATAAGATCCCATCGTGACAACCTGCGACTTACCGTTCTGATCGAGAACTGTCAGTGAGAGAGCCTGTGCATACTTGCGACCTAGTTGGAAGATGTGGCCAATTTCGATGGCGCGATCAATCACAACTTCGGTAGCGCACTCAGGGCAAGCATCTCCTGCCCGAACTTCAGCCGCTTCAACATAAGCATCTGGTGTGAAATCGCGACCGTTAACAACGTTACGTGCATGGCGATCTTTCTTATTGGCACCGGTTACCCATGAAGTTCCTGGTGCAACGCGAGGATCTGCATAGACAGTAATGCCCAGTGCTTGTGCATTCTGCGGACCGATATATCCCTTTACTAGCCCTGGGAACTTTGCAAAATCTGGCTCTTCAAAGGTGCGAAGTTCATGAATACCACCGAGATTTTCTTGGAATCTCTTGAGATCTACTTCGCGATCTCCTGGAACAAGAACAGAGATTGCCTTTCCATCTGCCATCAACATGACATTCTTCAAAGTGCTGGCACCGGTAAATCCGCCACCGAAACGCTCATTGAGTACATCAACGAGTGAGTCAATTGTTGGAGTATTGGGTGTATCGAGTTCTTCTAGCGCTGGCGTTGCAGATGCATCGACTGGATCGACCTTTGTCACCATCGCTTCAACATTTGCAGCAAAGCCACACTTAGGACAGAGGACATAGGTATCTTCACCAGTTGTACATGGCGCTAAGAACTCTTCAGATTTTGATCCACCCATAGCCCCTGAGACAGCCTTGACGATGTTGTACTTAAGGCCAAGGCGATCGAAGGTCTTTACATAGGCATCGCGATGCTTGTTATATGAAATATCAAGACCGGCATCATCGATATCAAATGAGTATGAATCCTTCATCACAAATTCACGGCCGCGAATGATTCCACTACGTGGGCGTGCTTCATCGCGGAACTTTGTCTGAATCTGATAGATCGATAGCGGTAGATCTTTATACGATGAGTACTCGCCCTTGACCATCAAGGTGAACATCTCTTCATGTGTTGGGCCAAGGAGATAATCTCCGCCTTTACGATCTTGCAATCTAAAGAGTGATGGGCCGTACTCTTCCCAGCGATTTGTCGCCTCGTATGGTTCACGTGGAAGTAGCGATGGGAAGTGAACTTCCTGGAAGCCGGCCGCATCCATCTCTTCGCGGATGATTCGTTCAATATTGCGCAGTGTGATTA
>WLGP01000139.1 GCA_009703165.1 Actinomycetota bacterium
GTCGCCAGATTCTTCTGCCATTCCCAGTAATTGATAACGATGAATTGGCAAAGATCATCCACGCAAATGCTGATGAAGATTATCCGCACTTGGCCTCATACGTTGTCCGCGGCCTCTTTCCTGTAAGTGGTGATGGCAACACACTGCGCAAGCGCTTAGAGGAGATTAAGGAAGAGGTTAGTCAAGCAATTGCAGAGGGTGCACGAATCATCGTCCTCTCAGATCGCAATGGTGATGCTGAAGACACACCAATCCCATCACTTCTGCTTACTGCAGCAGTTCACCATCACCTTATTCGCCAGAAGACTCGCACCAAGGTTGGTCTTGTTGTTGAAGCAGGCGATGTCCGCGAAGTTCACCATGTTGCCCTCCTCATTGGTTACGGCGCAGCAGCTGTAAATCCATACCTTGCTATGGAGAGCGCAGAAGATTTAGTGATTCAAGGAGTTATCACTGGAATCACACCAGAGAAGGCTGTCCACAACATTATTAAGGCGCTCGGCAAGGGCGTTCTCAAGGTAATGTCAAAGATGGGTATCTCAACAATCGCTTCATATACAGGCGCACAGGTATTTGAGGCGATCGGTATCGCCCAAGATGTCGTCGATGAGTTCTTCGTCGGAACAACCTCTCGTCTTGGTGGAGTCGATCTTGATGTCATCGCTGAAGAGACGATCAAACGTCACCACATTGCATATCCACCCGGGGGAGAAGTTCCCGGAACAAAGCGTCTTCCTATCGGCGGCGAGTATCAATGGCGTCGCGATGGCGAGCCGCACCTCTTTAATCCAGAGACAGTCTTTACTCTCCAGCATGCAACGCGTTCAAAGCGTTATGACGTCTTTAAGCGTTACACAAAGGCGGTCGACGATCAGAGCAAGGCGCTCATGACTTTGCGTGGACTCTTTGCATTTGATGGTCAATCACGCACTCCAATCTCTGTCGATGAGGTCGAGTCAGTTGCCAGCATCGTTAAGCGTTTTTCTACCGGCGCAATGTCCTACGGTTCAATCTCGCAAGAGGCACACGAGACCCTTGCAATTGCGATGAACCGCCTTGGCGCAAAATCAAATACGGGTGAAGGCGGAGAAGATCCTGCCCGATTTACACCAGAGGCAAATGGCGACTCTAAGCGCAGCTCCATTAAGCAGGTTGCATCAGGTCGCTTCGGCGTCACAAGTGATTATCTTGTAAATGCAGATGATATTCAGATCAAGATCGCACAGGGTGCAAAGCCTGGCGAGGGTGGCCAACTACCAGGCAACAAGGTCTATCCATGGGTAGCAAAGGTGCGTTACTCAACTCCTGGCGTAGGTCTGATCTCACCACCGCCACACCACGACATTTATTCGATTGAAGATCTCGCTCAACTTATTCATGACCTCAAGAATGCAAATAAGAATGCACGTATTCACGTCAAGCTTGTTGCTGAAGTTGGTGTTGGAACAGTTGCTGCAGGTGTCTCTAAGGCGCATGCAGATGTCGTTCTGATCTCAGGTCATGACGGTGGTACTGGTGCTTCACCATTGACTTCACTCAAGCATGCGGGTGCTCCATGGGAGCTCGGTCTTGCAGAGACACAGCAGACACTTCTCCTCAATGGCTTGCGCGATCGCATTGTTGTGCAGGCAGATGGTCAACTTAAGACAGGTCGCGATGTAGTCATTGCAGCGCTACTTGGCGCTGAAGAATATGGTTTTGCTACTGCGCCGCTAGTTGTATCTGGCTGCGTGATGATGCGCGTCTGTCATCTCGACACATGTCCAGTTGGTGTTGCTACACAGAATCCAGAGTTACGTAAGCGCTTTACCGGAAAGCCTGAGTTCGTTGAGACATTCTTTGAATACATAGCCGAAGAAGTTCGCGAGATCTTGGCCTCACTTGGATTTAAAACCTTGCAAGAGGCGATCGGCCATGTTGAGTACCTCGATACAAAACAGGCCGTTGACCACTGGAAGGCGAGCGGGTTAGATCTCACTCCATTGCTGGCACGCCCAGATGTGGAGAGCGCTCTCTATCAAACAACGACACAGGATCATGGTTTAGCCAACGCCCTTGATAACACCTTGATCGAAAAGGCGGCAGAGGCCTTGTCACATGGAACACATGTGAGCATCGAGTCACCAGTTCGAAACGTTAACCGCACAGTGGGAACGATGTTAGGTGCAGAGATCACTCGTAAATTCGGGGGATCAGGTCTTCCTGCAAATACCGTCGAAGTAACCCTGCGTGGATCTGCCGGCCAATCACTTGGTGCCTTTATTCCATCAGGGCTCACACTTCGCCTCTTCGGTGATTCAAATGATTATGTGGGTAAGGGAATTTCAGGCGGTCGTATCATCGTGCGCCCTGATGAGAACGCAACCTTCGAATCAGAAGAGAATGTGATCGCAGGTAACGTCATTGCTTATGGCGCAACTTCAGGTCAGATCTTCTTGCGCGGCATTGTGGGAGAGCGTTTCTGCGTTCGAAACTCAGGAGCCACGGCAGTTGTTGAAGGTATCGGCGATCATGGATGTGAATATATGACTGGCGGAACCGTTGTTGTTCTCGGTCGTACAGGTCGCAACTTTGCCGCAGGAATGTCTGGTGGTCGTGCCTTTGTTCTCGACCTCAACGCCGCACTTGTAAATACTGAGATGGTCGACGTTCTGGCAATTCCTGCAGATCAGCGTGAGCCGCTCAAGGAGATCATCACCTCATTCTTTAATGAGACAGAGTCACAAGTTACAGGCAGCCTTCTTCTTGATTGGGAGAGAGCATTGAGCCGTATCTCATTGGTGATGCCACGAGATTATGCGCGCGTACTTGCAGCAATGGAGAAGGCAACACGTGAAGGTCTACCAGTTGATCAATATGTAATGGAGGTTGCGGCAAATGGCTGATCCAAAGGGATTTATCACTACGCCGCGCGAGACTCCAAAGCGTCGCCCAGTTGATGTGCGTATCAAAGATTGGCATGAGGTCTATGAACCTCAGAGCTTTGAACATCTACAGAAGCAAGCTGGTCGTTGCATGGATTGCGGAATTCCGTTCTGCCACTCTGGTTGTCCACTGGGCAATCTCATCCCAGAATGGAACGATCTCATCTGGCGTGGAGATAAGACTGAAGCAATGGCTCGTCTGCATGCTACAAATAACTTTCCAGAATTTACCGGCAGACTCTGCCCTGCTCCATGTGAGACAGCATGTGTTGTCGCCATCAATGCAGATGCAGTA
>WLGP01000014.1 GCA_009703165.1 Actinomycetota bacterium
AGGGCTGTATCTGTATCAAGGAAGAGCACGCCAAGCTTTTCGAGATCTTCACGGATTGAGTGATAGACAACCTCTGACTCGTACTGTGCGGCAACGCCAGAGACCAAGCGCTGCTTCTCTGCTTCAGGGATACCTAAACGATCGTAGGTATTCTTGATGTCATCTGGAAGGTCATCCCATGTGGTTGCCTGCTTCTCAGTTGAACGAACAAAGTACTTAATTGTGTCGAAGAAGATTCCTGAGAGATCGCTTCCCCATGATGGCATCGGCTTCTTCTCAAAGAGAGCAAGGCCCTTCAAGCGAAGGTCGAGCATCCACTGTGGCTCATTCTTCTTCGCTGAGATATCGCGAACTACCTCTTCGTTGATTCCACGCTTTGCTGTTGCGCCGACATCGTTCTTATCTGCCCAGCCATATTCATAATTTCCAAGGCCATCGAGTTCTGGATGTGCTGTTGTCATTATTGAGCCTTTCCGGCGGTAGTTGCGAGTTGTGGAATGTAGGTAGTGCAGACTCCATCACCATGTGCGATCGTCGCAAGACGTTGCACATGGGTACCGAGGAGTCGAGAGAAAGCTTGAGTCTCTGCTTCACAGAGTTGGGGAAATTCTGCGGCTACGTGTGCAATCGGGCAGTGGTGCTGACAAATTTCCTCGCCTGTCCCCCGCTTCTCAACGCTTGCTGCATATCCCTGTTCAGTAAGGAATGTCGCTAAGGCATCAATCTTCTTTGCACGCTTTGCAAGAAACGGCGTCGCTTTACGTTCAATATCTTCAGCGCGTGATTCGGCGAAGGCGTTAACGAGATGATCTCCTGAATCTGCAGCCATAAACTTGAGAGCGGCGACAGCTAAGTCATCATAAGAATGTTCGAATTGGGCGCGGCCGGCATCTGTCATGACAAATACCTTGGAAGGTCGTCCTCGGCCGCGGGTGGAGGCCACACGAGGATCGCGGGCTTCGAGAATTCCATCGACAATAAGAAGTTCGAGGTGGCGGCGGATTCCAGCAGGAGTCAGGGCCAAACGCTGGCTCAAGGTGCTGGCAGTTGATGGGCCATTTTCCAGAATAGAGCGCGCAATAGCGTCACGGGTGCGTAGATCTTCCCCTGGTTGGCTATCGAATTTCACAACAGAAATGTATCGTAATTAACTTCCCTCTTCTACTCGAAGATCGGCGTGGCTGGCATAGGCTAGCCATATGCGCCTTAAGACTGCACTTTTCGGAATTCTCCTCTTTCTGCAGAGCGCGTTGGTCCTTACCGGTGGCGCAGTACGCCTTACCGGCTCTGGCCTTGGTTGCCCTACCTGGCCTGAATGCACACCTGGTTCATATACACCTGTTCCGCATCAGGAAGAGAAGCAACTTCACGCATGGATTGAATTTGGCAACCGTCTCCTTACCTTCGCACTTCTCTTAGCAGCGCTGCTTGTCGTCCTCAACATCTTGATTACCCGTCGCAAAGATCTTCGCCTCCTTGCCGCCGGACAAGTACTTGGAATTTTAGGTCAAGGTGTTCTCGGAGGTATCACCGTACTCACGGATTTACATCCGGCAACTGTCGCTAGCCACCTACTCCTATCGATGTTGCTCATTTCAGGTGCCACATCGCTCTACTCTCGTAGACATGTACCGAGTGTAAAGATCAGTGCGCCGACAAAAACAATTTCAGCACTCTCTCGTGCGCATGTGCTGGTCTCCTTCATTGTCCTCATCTTAGGAACGCTAGTCACCGGAAGTGGACCGCATGCCGGTGATGAGAAGGCACCGCGCTTTGACTTTGATATCCGAACAGTTGCATGGATCCATGCAGATGCTGTGATCTTCTTAATGGGCCTCACTGTTGCATTCCTTGTCACCGCATCCCTTACCCAATCATCAAAGAGGGCAATCTATTTCTTCTTGGGAATTTCATTGGCCCAAGGCGCAATTGGCTATCTCCAGTACTTCACTGGAATCCCTGAGATTCTTGTTGCAGCGCACTTATTGGGAGCGACTGTATTTTGGATTGCATCGTGGCGAGTACGTCTTTCAGTTGTACGCACTCCACAAGATAAAAAACAATAAGAATAAAGATCAGAAGAGAAGAGAGAAGAGATGACCACACTTACGCACTGGAGCCCATTAGATGATCGCGCTATCGCATATGCACGCGCCCTTGCTATGGATGCAGTTCAGAAGGTCGGAAATGGCCATCCCGGAACTGCGATGGCGCTAGCGCCAGCTGCATACGCTCTCTTCCAGCGCCATCTTGTACATGATCCAGCAGACCCACATTGGATTGGGCGCGATCGCTTTATCCTCTCGTGCGGCCACTCATCTATGACTCTCTACACCCAACTCTTCTTCAGTGGGTATGGCTTGACGATGAAAGATCTTCAAGAATTTCGTACACAAGGTTCTTTAACTCCAGGACATCCAGAGTTCGGACATACAGCAGGCGTTGAGATGACAACAGGTCCGCTGGGTGCCGGAGTTGCTACTGCAGTCGGCTTTGCAATGGCTGCTCGTTATGAGCGCGGATTACTCGATCCTGATGCACCAATTGGAACATCTCTCTTTGATCACACGATCTGGGTTATCTGCTCTGATGGAGATTTGCAGGAAGGTGTCAGCGCTGAGGCATCATCCCTTGCTGGCACACAAGCCCTTGGCAATCTCAATGTCATCTATGACGATAATCGAATCTCTATCGAAGGTGATACCCACGTCTCATTTACCGAAGATGTCTCTGCCCGTTATCGTGCATATGGCTGGCAGGTCATCGAAGTTGAAACTTTGGCTGATGGAAATATTGATCTTGTCGCACTTGATTCTGCGATGGTGGCTGCAAAGGCAGAACTTTCCAAGCCAACTCTTATCCGAATGAAGTCAGTGATCGCGTGGCCAGCGCCAAAGTTGCGAAACACCGCGAAATCTCACGGTTCAGCACTTGGCGATGAGGAGATTGCTGCAACAAAAGTTGAACTTGGTCTTAACCCTGATGAGAAGTTTGCAATGCCAGATGATGTCCTTGCACATATCCGTTTAGTGAAAGAGCGTGGCGCTGCCACACGTCGAGAGTGGGATGCACGCTTTGCAACGTGGAAGTCAGCACATTCAGATAAAGCCGCGCTCTTAGATCGCCTCATGAAGAGAGAACTCCCAGCAGGATGGGAAGCCTGCCTGCCAATCTTTGAAGCCGGCAAAGATGTCGCAACGCGCGCTGCATCTGGAAAGGTAATCAATGCAATCGCTGGAGTACTACCGGAATTCTGGGGCGGCTCTGCAGATCTAGCTGAAAGTAATAACACCACTATTGAAGCTGGCGGTTCATTCTTGCCTGCATCAAGTGGAATGAAGAACGCTGATCCATATGGCCGCATCATTCACTTTGGTATTCGCGAACACGCTATGGGTTCGATTCTCAATGGAATAACCTTGCACGGGCTCTCTCGAGTCTTCGGCGGAACCTTCGCCGTCTTTAGCGATTACATGCGCCCATCGGTACGCCTTGCTGCGCTAATGAATATTCCTACAACATTTATCTGGACTCATGACTCAATTGGTCTAGGTGAAGATGGCCCTACTCATCAACCGATTGAACATCTTGCAGCACTTCGTGCAATCCCCAACTTTGCAACAGTGCGACCTGCCGATGCCAATGAAGTGACCCAGGCATGGAAATCGATCTTGCGTCGTCAAGGTCCAGCAGGAATCTTGCTTAGCCGCCAGAATCTTCCAGTCTTCGATCGCACCACATTCGCTTCTGCAGATGGAGTCGATAAGGGTGCATACATTCTGCTCGCAGCACCGAGTGCTCCCGAAGTTGTCCTCATTGCAACTGGATCAGAGGTTGCCCTTGCCGTAAAGAGCGCCGAAGCGCTCAATGCCCAAGGCATCTCGACACAGGTTGTGAGCGCTCCATGTCTTGAGTGGTTTGCACAAGAGAGCGATAGCTATCGCAAGAGTGTTATCCCAACAACTGCGTTGCGCGTCAGTATTGAAGCCGGCATTGCACAGGGATGGCGCGAATACGTCGGTGATTCTGGAGTAATCATCAGCCTCGATCATTACGGAGCATCGGCTTCTGCCGCTCAACTCTTTGCAGAATATGGCTTTACCGTTGAGAACGTTGTCGCCAAGGTGAAGGCGGCACGTAAATGAAGCACGAGGAGATTCTTGCTGCAGGCACCTCTATCTGGCTCGATGACCTATCCCGTTCCAAGTTAACTGGAAGTGATCGCCACAGCCTTCCGCATCGCATTGCGCACGATGGTGTTCGCGGAGTAACGACTAATCCGAGCATCTTTGGTGCAGCGATCACAGGCGCAGATGAATATGCAGCCGATATTGCATCCCTTTCCGGAAAGTCGGTAGATGAGGTCGTGCGCACATTGACAACTGATGATGTGCGAGCTGCCTGTGACCTCTTCCAAGATATCTATAAGAGTAGCAAAGGTGTTGATGGTCGAGTAAGTATTGAAGTTGATCCACGCCTTGCACATAAGACGCAGGAGACGATTGATGAAGGTGTTGCTCTCCACGCTCTTGTTAATCGTCCTAATGTGATGATCAAAGTTCCAGCGACAAAAGCTGGTCTTCCTGCAATTACCGCCCTTATTGGTGCAGGAATTAGCGTCAATGTCACGCTGATCTTCTCTCTTGATCGCTACAGCGAAGTTATCGATGCCTTTATTGCAGGAATCACTCAAGCAAAGGCTGCTGGGAAGGATCTGTCAACAATCCATTCAGTTGCATCCTTCTTCATCTCACGCATCGATAGCGCAGTCGATAAAGAACTCAAAGCACTTGGCAATCAAGATCTCCTTGGAAAGGTAGCGATCGCAAATGCCCATCGTGCATACGCCCTCTTCCTTGAAAAGTTTGATGCTCCTGAGTGGAAGGCCCTTGAATCCTCAGGTGCGCTAGTGCAACGTCCTCTGTGGGCATCAACTGGAGTCAAAGATCCTGCCTACCCAGATACTCTCTACGTCGATGAATTACTTGCACCACATACCGTCAACACAATGCCGCAATCAACGCTCAACGCTGCCTTGGATCATGGAGTCTTAAAGGCCGATGCGGTGACGGCACATATGGATGAGGCGGTTAAGACACTTACCGCCCTTACCCAGACTGGAATCTCACTTGATGCGATTACAGATCATCTTGAGGCAGATGGGGTCAAGAAATTTGAAGAGGCGTGGATTTCTCTATTGGCAGATGTTGCAAAGGTGATGAAGTAGTGAGGCTCTCTGGAGAATCTCTTGCTCGCATCGATCGAACGAGTGATCTCTACAAACAGCTCGCAGTAGTCCATAACAAAATTGCAGTTAAGGATTCATCTACATGGGGCCCTGATGCCGCTGCTGAAGCTGCGATCCGTTTAAATTGGGTTGATCTTCCTGAGACATCACGCTCACTTCTTGTCGAAATCGATGCTCTTGCAGCACGTTTTCGAGATATCAAAACAATCGTTCTTGCTGGCATGGGTGGTTCTTCTCTCGCCCCTGAAGTAATTGCAAACAGTTTTGGACAAGAACTCTTTATCTTGGATTCAACTGATCCAAATTATTTGGCGCATGTGATCAATGGAGATCTAGCAACAACCCTGGTTGTCGTCTCATCAAAATCGGGATCAACAATTGAGACTGCCTCTGCCAGGGCTGTATTTGCCGCTGCCTTTGCTGCCGCAGGGCTTGCCCTTCATGAACATATGGTTGTTGTGACAGATCCTGGCTCTCCCCTGGATCTAGATGCACGCCAACATGGACTCTCTGTCGTCAATGCCGATCCCCACGTTGGTGGTCGCTTTAGCGCCTTGAGCGCATTCGGTTTAGTTCCAAGTGCGCTAGCCGGAGTTGATATCTCTCTTCTCCTCGATGCGGCAAGTGATTGCAAGAGAGAGTTTCTTGCCGATCCTTCTCTAGCTCTTGATGTTGCTTGGTTATTGACGACTCAGAGCGAGCAATATGTCGCATTTATCGATGCCGGTTCAGGGCTACCTGGATTATCAGATTGGATTGAACAGTTGGTTGCAGAATCAACTGGAAAGTCTGGCGTTGGTCGCCTTCCTATTGCAGTTGAATCTGTCGAGGGGGCATCAATCGGTGGTGCCTTCACCGTTGCATTTTCAGAGTGCGCAGCAGATCTGGTTGTCCAAGGAGAACTTGGTGAACACTTTATCTTCTGGGAATGGGTCACTGCTCTCGTCGGTGCAGCACTTGAGATCGATCCCTTCAATCAGCCAAATGTCACCGAAGCAAAGAATGCGACCTCGACTCTTCTCAAAGAGTGGGGCGGAACGCTTCCAAAATTGACTGCGGATAGCGTCGATGGCGCAGTAGAGATCTTCGGCGCAGGTAAATCATTGCATGATTCACTTGCGCAGTTCTGTAACGGTGTTGCAGCAGATGGATATATCTCGATCCATGCCTACCTTGATCGCCGTGATGATGTGGCGCTCGTGGAACTTCGACGAATTCTCTCAGAGAAAACTGGACGCCCTGTCACATTTGGTTGGGGGCCACGTTTCCTCCACTCCACTGGTCAATTCCACAAGGGTGGACAGCAGAATGGATCTTTCCTGCAGATCACAGGAGATACGACCTCTGACTTTGATATTCCAGGAAGTGGATTCTCTTTTGCAACGCTGTTGATGGCACAAGCCCTTGGCGATAACCGCGCACTTGGGCAAAGAAAATTCCCGCTCCTACGTCTTCACCTACAAGACCGTAGTGCGGGAATCTCTCACATTTTAAACTCTGCGAGATCGCTTTAAATTAATCGTCTCCGCGTAACTTCTTCAGGGCATCTTCAAGAATCTTTGCGCCTTCAGCATCTGTGCGACGCTCTTTTACATAAGCTAAGTGGGTCTTGTAAGGAACGTTGACTACCGCACTCGGTGGATTGTTGCGATCGCGACCTGCTGGGAGGCCGCACTTTGGGCAATCCCATTCGGCTGGAATAACAACAGTCTCTTCGACTGCAAATGAGGGACGAACTTCATGGCCATTGCCACACCAGTAGGAGACGGTGGCGCGTTCAATCTGATCTCCGCGCTCTGCCTCGCCCATTGGGCCGGCGCCGACACGGCTTCCGCGAATTGCACTGACCATTATTTACCCCTTTAAGAAGAGTGAGAGAGCAACGACTCCTGCAAACCAGAGACCGCCGACCACGATTGTGATGCGATCAAGGTTACGTTCAACGACAGAAGAGCCACCGTAATTTGATGAGATTCCTCCACCGAAGAGATCTGAGAGTCCTGCGCCTTTTCCTTTATGGAGAAGAACAAGCAGGATCATCACAACGCTGGTGACGATCAGAAAGATCGATAGTCCGAGGGCCATAGCCGTACTCCTTACTTCGTAGAGGGGAAGGATACTAGATTCTCACCGAGAATCCCCCACCTAAGCCTTACCGTGAGAGCCAGTATTACTGCGCGTCTTGGGCGTAGAACTTGGCGATCTTGGCCAGTTCTTCAGGATCTAGGCTAGCTCCCCCGATGAGGGCGCCATCAACATCTACTTGCTTCATGATCTCAACAATATTTGATGATTTAACTGAACCACCATAGAGAATGCGCATTGCAGCAGCAATCTCAGGAGAACCAATCTCTGCAATCTCTTCACGAATGGCCGCACATACTTCTTGTGCATCTTCAGGTGTTGCAGTCTTTCCAGTGCCGATTGCCCATACTGGTTCATAGGCGATTACTAACTTCTTCAACTCTGGCTTTGTAAATCCTTCAAGACCGGCACGGATCTGACGAATCACATGAGAGACATGAGTGCCAGATTCGCGGATTGAAAGTTCTTCACCAACGCAGAAAATTGGAGTGAGCTCATTGGCAAGGGCTGCCTTGATCTTCTTATTGACGAGAGCATCATCTTCTTTATGAATTGCGCGACGCTCTGAATGACCGATAACAACAAAGGTGCAGCCAAGCTTTTTCAGCATTGAACCTGAGATATCGCCAGTGAACGCCCCACCTGTTTCAGGTGAGAGATCTTGTGCGCCGTAGAGAAGGCGAAGGCGATCTCCATCAACGAGTGTCTGGATTGAGCGGATATCCGTGAAAGGAGGGATGATCGCGATATCTACTTCATCGTAATCTTTATCTGAGAGCGAGTAGACGAGCTTCTGTGCAACGGCGATCGCCTCAAGGTGATTGAGGTTCATCTTCCAGTTGCCTGCCATGAGCGGCTTACGCATGCTGATCTCCCTTTACTCGCTTCATTTATTTGATCTTGCCGTTCCTATACCTGATTGTAATCTTTAGAGATCGAGTGCGCGCAGACCTGGCAGCTCTTTACCCTCGAGATATTCAAGGGATGCACCGCCTCCAGTGGAGATATATCCAAAATCACTATCTGCAAAGCCCAGTGCGCGTACCGCAGCAGCTGAATCTCCTCCACCGACTACAGAGATCCCAGAGACTTTGGTCAACGCTTCTGCGACAACTTTGGTTCCGTGGGCGAAGTTTGGAAATTCAAAGACGCCCATGGGTCCATTCCAGAAGACTGTCTGGCAACTTTCGATAGCAGCTGCAAAGGCGGCAGCTGAATCTGGGCCAATATCTAGACCCATCTGATCTGCAGGGATTGCATCTGCAGAGACTGTTGTCGCAGGTGCATCGACCTTAAATTCAGGAGCTACGACAATATCTGTCGGCAGAATTAACCTCACTCCAGAGCTTTCTGCCTTTTCAATAAGTTCTTTCACTGTTGGGATGAGATCGTTTTCAACAAGAGAGCTACCGATCTCTCTGCCTTGGGCTGCAAGGAAGGTAAAGACCATTCCCCCGCCGATCGCCATGACATCAACTTTGTTGAGAAGGGTTGCGATCACGCCAATCTTGTCTGAGACTTTAGCCCCGCCAAGGACAACTCCATATGGTCGAGCAGGATCGATTGTGAGTTTCTTAAGTACCTCAACCTCTGCGCTGACAAGAGTTCCGGCAGCATGTGGAAGAAGTTGTGGAAGATCATAGACAGATGCATGTTTACGATGAACAGCGCCAAAGCCATCGCCTACATATACATCGGCAAGTGCTGCTAGCTCTTGAGCAAATATGTGGCGCTCCGATTCATCCTTAGATGTCTCAGCGGCGCTGTATCGAATATTTTCAAGGAGGAGAATCTCACCAGGTTGCAGTGCACTTGCTGCAGAGGTGACCTTTGCACCGGTTACCTCTCCAGGAAAGATGACGGGAGTTGCAAGGAGTTCTGAGAGACGTTTAGCAGCAGGTGCCAATGAGAGCTCCGGCTTAACTTCGCCTTTTGGGCGACCTAAGTGAGCTGCAATCACAAGGCTGGCACCTGCTGCAAGCAAAATCTTGATAGTTGGCAAGGATGCTCTGATTCGCCCATCATCTGTAATGGCTCCATCTTTCAATGGGACATTGAGATCACAGCGAAGAAAGACTCGCTTGCCAGCTACATCAAGATCCTGCAACGACATTAGAGTGATTTACCTACAAGGCCTACGAGATCGACGAGGCGGTTTGAGTAACCCCATTCGTTGTCATACCAACCAACAATCTTTACCTGGTTTCCGATGACCTTTGTCAGGCCTGAATCGAAGATACATGATGAAGGATCTGTGACGATATCTGATGAAACGATTGGATCCTCTGTGTAAGAGAGGTAGCCCTTCAGAGCGCCATTAGCGGCAGCCTTCATTGCAGCATTGATCTCTTCGACAGTTGCTTCCTTTGCCAATTCAACGGTGAGATCTGTTGCTGATCCTGTTGGAACTGGGACGCGCATTGCATAGCCATCAAGCTTGCCCTTGAGCTCTGGGAGCACGAGAGAGATTGCCTTTGCAGCACCTGTCGATGTTGGAATCATATTTGTCGCTGCAGCGCGTGCCCGGCGAAGATCCTTATGTGGGAAATCAAGGATGACCTGATCATTTGTATAGGCGTGGATTGTTGTCATCAAGCCCTTAACAATTCCCCAGTTATCCTGAAGAACCTTTGCCATTGGTGCAAGGCAGTTGGTGGTACATGATGCATTTGAAATCACGTGGTGGCTAGCTGGATCGTACTTCTCATGGTTAACGCCCATGACGATAGTGATGTCTTCATCACTTGCTGGCGCTGAGATGATGACCTTCTTGGCTCCGGCTGCAATGTGCTTCTTAGCATCTGCCGCCTTGGTGAAATGTCCAGTTGATTCGATGACGATATCTGCGCCAACTGCTCCCCAAGGAAGGTTTGCTGGATCGCGATCTGCAAATACCTTGATCGTCTTTCCACCGACTGTGAGTGTGTCATCGGTATGTGTGACTTCAAGACCTAGGCGACCCAAGATTGAGTCGTACTTGAGAAGGTGGGCAAGGGTTGCATTATCTGTGAGGTCGTTGATCGCAACGATATTGATATTTGGGTTGGTGAGGGCTGCACGGAAGAAGTTACGGCCAATACGTCCAAAACCATTAATTCCAACATTAATCATGAGTAAACCTTTTTCTGGAGTGTAAAGAGAGTCGGCACACTATCTGCCACAGCGCTGTGTCTGGGGCCAACCTTATCAGGAGGCAAGGCGCGACGTCTTGCTACGCAAAAGTACTCCCGATCACAGGTGGAATTACGCGTGAGAATTTCATTTCCTACAGGATTTTCACTAGTGAAAATTGATGGAAGGTTTTATTCACCAAGGAGATCTGGAGAGAGCCCGGCTTCAGTATCGGGAATACCAAGTTCGCCCGCTCTCTTATCTGCCATCGCTAACAATCGTCGAATGCGTCCTGCGATTGCATCCTTTGTCATCGGCGGAGTAGCAAGTGATCCAAGTTCTTCAAGACTTGCTTGTCCATGACTGATGCGAAGTTCACCGGCTTCTTTGAGATGATCTGGAATCTCATCACCCAGAATCTCCATTGCGCGTTGAACTCTGGCTGCTGCAGCAACTGCTGCGCGCGCAGAGCGGCGAAGATTTGCATCATCAAAGTTTGCAAGGCGGTTAGCAGTTGCGCGTACTTCGCGGCGCATTCGTCGCTCTTCCCACGCCAAAACACTTTCATGTGCGCCAAGTCGAGTGAGCAGAACGCCAATTGCATCTCCATCACGAATGACCACACGATCTACGCCACGAACTTCGCGCGCTTTGGCAGCAATACCTAAACGGCGAGCCGCCCCTACAAGAGCGAGAGCTGCTTCAGGTCCAGGACAAGTGATTTCAAGAGATGATGAGCGACCAGGTTCTGTCAGTGAGCCAT
>WLGP01000140.1 GCA_009703165.1 Actinomycetota bacterium
AGAAACTGGTGTGGGCTCTTTCTTAAATCCCTTACAGATTCGGTGGTAGCTGCAACATTGGTTTATCGGTAGTTCCCTCTTTTAACTCATCTTGTATTGCTTTGATGGTGGCTGGGATACCGTTTTCATAGGAGTAGAGGCCCATGGCAAATAGGTGGGAAAAGACGTAACCATCTTCGGATGAAAATCTAACGCCGGATGATTTTTGTCGGTTTGAAACTCCAATAATGAAATCTGTTCGATCTGGATTTGAAAAGGTAGAGAGTATTTTTGCAAATGCCCACTCGGTTGTTGCAATTGGGCCGGCGAAGATAAGTCTTTGGTTGGTTAACTTAACCATTCCTTGATCCTTATCCATCTGCATCTCAACACCTGGTGTCATCGTGCCTTTGAATGAGCCGACTCGGTAGCGAATGCCGGCAACAAGTGGGATAGAAAAGCCTTGGGAGCCGCCGCTATATGTGGAGGGTGTTCTACCTGCCACCTGAAGGACACCTTGGCCGGTCCATAAAACGAGTTCGCCTTTTTTCTGTGTTAGCGAGTGATCATCTGGTTGTTGGCCAGATTGGGCAGCGATGAAGATTTCTAGCGCTTGGGCGAGAACTTTGTTTTCTCTCTCCCAATCGAGCAGTGCTGACTCATAAACAGATTGGGCGCGCTTTGCTGCTCGCTTGGCTTTGAAGTTGGCGAAAAATCCCATGGGTTGATTATCTCTTTACTTTGGGTGGTTTAGTTGCAGATTACGCAGAGTGACTGACAAAAACTTTGTTGCAAAAAAGTAGCCCCGCTCGACTAACTGCGGGGCTACTTAGTGGTGCGAGCCGCTGATAGGATTCGAACCTACGACATGCTCCTGAGTCAAAGGGCTGCTCTATCCGCTGAGCTACAGCGGCACGCATCGCGGAACTTAGATGTGCGTGGCCGCAAAAATTCATCAGCGGAAATTCATGTGGATAAGGTGATACGTTATTGCTGTTGTGTCACAACTACGCTTTACACAAAAGCCCTGCAGATTAATCTCTGTGGGGCTTTTGGCATTTTGACCAGGCAATTGTGGGCGAGGTGTTCCCTACTGTCAGAGCCGTGGCGTATTTTTCAACTATGAGAAAGCGCCTGGCCATTGTTGCATCGGTATTGTCATTAGCTCTTCTGGCGCCAATGAGCGCTGAAGGCGTGGAATTTGGACAGGATGCAACTGGTGATCCGAATGCTGTCTGGGTTATGGGTGCCAGTGGCTTTCTGTATTCTGACCGAATCGTCTTCACTGCTGCTCACACGGTTGAATTCTTTGGCGATAACTTTGCAAGGGATGCATATTTGTTTGCACCTGGCGTGAAAAATGGACCAAACAACAAGAGATATTTTGCTCAAAAAGTTCTTACAGCGCCAACTTATAGAACACGCGTTGGAACCGACAACACAAGGGTTGATGACTTCGCGATCATAATTCTGCGCGAAAGTATGCCCGTGCAGAATAAAGTTGAAGTTGCTTCGGCTGCTGACATCGAATCCTTCATTCGAGAGAAGGCTCCTGTAGAAATGGTGGGCTACGGCTTTCAAAATGAATCTTCGCGCAAAGACTTACAGTGGCGCAGCAGTCAATCTCCTCACAAGATGACAAGTGTTCTCGTGAGTGGTGAGGACTTACGAAAGTACTATGCCGCTTACCCAGGGTGGATGCAGCCAAACCAAACAATTTTGGATCTAGGAGTCCCGAATAATGAAAAGACTGGGTCCAATTGTGACGGCGATTCTGGTTCTGGGTTTTTCGTTCAGAAAGGCAATGTTCGGTATTACATAGGTGCTGCTGGCGGATCCCAAGCAGGAATCACAAACTGCAACGGCTCTTTCACAAGATTTGCTCCACATGGTGGGATGTCCGGTGTTAACCCTACTTACAAGTTTCTTAGCTTGATCAAAGAGGCTGAAGATTTTGTTGCCAATGAAAAAAAGTTAGAGGCAGCGAAGTTAGAAGAAGAAAGAGTTGCTCGGGAGCTCAAGGCTAAGCAAGATGCAGATGAAAGAGCAAGGGTTGAGGCAGAACTCAAAGCTAAGTTAGAGGCCGAGGCAAAGATTGCCGCAGAGGCTGCGGCGAAAGTAGCTGCTGATGCAGCGTTGTTAGCGGCGAAAAAGAAGAGTCAGGATTTAGCCAAGAAACAAAATGTAGGTAAGAGTTGCTCCAAGTTAAGGTCATCACGGACAGTCTCAGAAGTGAAGTTTGTTTGCGTTAAACAAGGTAAGCGGCTTGTTTGGGCACTTCGCTAACCCCAAGAATCACGAGCATTAACCTGTTGCTTGTTTTGAAACAATTTCGGCAAGGATAGGTGCGGCAGCAGACCACTCAATGCCATAAATATTCTTAAATGCTTGATTGAATGGGGTTCCAGTCACAGATTGAACAACCAGATTCATAGTCGAGTCGATTCCACCAATCGCAGCAAGAGCTTCAACGGTTGCATAACCCAAAGAAAAAACATACCGATAATATGAAGGATTGGAGTATGGCAAATCAGGAATTCTTCCTGGAGTAAGTTGGTCATAGAATCGCAAAATCGAAGCAGTAGAAAAATCCTTTAGAGTCGCATCGGGGGTAAACCTCTTGATTTGATTAGCTTGATTCGATTTATAAAACTCTAATCTCCTATTTGACCCAGCTACTTGAAATAGTGTCGCCTGTCCTTCAGAAAGCCACACAGGGATTTTGCTCAACCAATCCCCTCTCATAGGTTTTTGTTGATACGCCTGAACTACGTGTATAAATTCATGAATGTCTTGTCCAACATATTGAGTGCGATCAGTCCACCAAGGATTGTTTGGTACAGCGGTCTGAACAAATCCCTGCCAATTTACCAATACGCCACCACCTGCAACTTCGCATTCGTTCACATTGGGACATGAGTAATCAATTGTCCTTGGCAACCAAGGCGATCCATCTCTATCTTGGAAAAACTTCTTTGCCCAATCTTTATCAACATGATTGTAATAAATCGCATTAAGCTCTTCAGGTTGCTTAAAGTTTCGCAGCATATTGGATGCCAATGCGAATGCAGCAGTGGGATTAATAACGGCCGGCTTAGTATTGGGACCGACTAAAACAGTTAACTTATATTTTGGTTGATAACTGCTGTCTATTTGAAGCTGAACTTTATTGAATACATCTGTTGAAATCTCACGATAGTTAGCTGCA
>WLGP01000141.1 GCA_009703165.1 Actinomycetota bacterium
CACAATCGTACCCATGAGTAAGCCACCGAGTGCGGCTGGGCCCAGCAATAATCCCACCAAGATCGGAATAATGACCGGCAACAGCGAAGGAATAATCATTTCTTTAATCGCGGCTGTAGTCAGCATATCTACCGCTGTTCCGTATTCTGGCTTGCCCGTGCCATCCATGATTCCTGGAATATCGCGGAACTGACGACGCACCTCTTCCACTACTGCACCTGCGCAGCGGCCGACGGCTTCCATTGCCATTGCGCCAAACAGAAATGGAATCATGCCTCCAATAAATAATCCAATAATGACCATGTGGTTGGAGAGATCGAAACTGACTCTCTGACCACTTAAGGCAAGTGCATTGGTGTAATCGGCAAAGAGCACAAGTGCGGCCAAACCGGCTGAGCCGATTGCATATCCCTTGGTCACTGCTTTCGTTGTATTACCGACCGCATCCAATGGATCGGTAATATCGCGAACCGACTGTGGCATACCGGCCATCTCAGCAATACCGCCCGCATTATCTGTAATCGGTCCATATGCATCCAAAGCCACCACAATTCCAGCCATGGAAAGCATTGCCGTTGCAGCGACGGCAATTCCGTAGATGCCAGCAAACCAATAGGCAAGGTAAATAGCGGCGCAAACGAATAAAACGGGATATGCGGTGGACCGCATCGATACGCCTAAGCCTGCGATGATATTCGTGCCATGGCCTTTTGTTGAAGCCTCAGCGATATGCTTCACAGGTGCAAATTGCGTACCGGTGTAGTACTCCGTAATCCAAACTAAACCGGCCGTTAAACCAAGTCCGACCACGGTTGATGCGAATAAGCGCCACTGACTACCTGGCATTCCCAAGGCATCGTCAGGAATAATCCAGTTCGTCGCAAAGTAAAAGGCCACCAAAGAAAGTCCGCCTGCAATCACCAATCCCTTATACAAGGCTGGCATGACATTTTTCATACCAGGAGTGGCTTTGACAAACGAGCAACCCACAATGGATGCCAGAATAGAGATGCCACCCAGAACCAATGGATAAACTACCGCTTCGATGGGGGCGCCAGTCACTACGATGGCACCAAGCACCATCGTGGCGATCAAGGTCACTGCGTAGGTCTCAAATAAGTCAGCTGCCATACCAGCGCAATCGCCCACGTTGTCGCCCACGTTATCTGCGATCACTGCAGGATTTCTGGGATCATCTTCAGGGATGCCTGCTTCCACCTTACCAACCAAGTCGGCGCCCACATCAGCTCCTTTGGTGAAAATACCGCCACCAAGGCGAGCAAAAATAGAAATCAAGGAAGAGCCAAAAGCCAAGCCAATGAGTGGATGCAAAACATCTGAAAGTTCACGGACATCGCCGGTCGAAGCTAAAACCCAGAAAAAGACACCAACACCAAGCAAGCCCAAGCCAACGACTAGCATGCCGGTAATGGCGCCGCCTTTAAACGCCACATTCAGCGCTTCATTCATACCAATGGTGGCGGCCTGTGCAGTACGTACATTGGCTTTGACTGAAACATTCATACCAATAAAGCCGCAAGCGCCAGACAAAACTGACCCGATGACAAAACCAACGGCCGTTGCGATATCCAAAAAGAGACCGATTAATACAGTCAGGATTAAACCGACTACCGCTATTGTTTTGTATTGGCGAGATAAATAGGCGGCTGCACCCTGCTCAATTGCCTGAGCAATTTCGACCATTTTGGCATTCCCAGTGCTTTGCTTTAAGATCCAACTGCGCACACCGAAGCCATAAATTACGGCGACTAAGCCGCAAGCCAAGGCAAAGTAGAGACCGAGCGTTGCATTATCCATCTTGAAATCCCTTTGTTTATACGACGTTAAGTTGCACTTTTGATTACCCAATGGCCTCTAAATTCTTAGACTCATTTAATCAAATTGCATAAGAAATAGTATGTAACAGAAAGGGTGCTTTGTCTCTTTGTTAAGATTAGGGTATCTACTAATAATTATTTGGAGTTTGTATGAGTCTTGACAATGTAAAACCAGGCAAAAATATTCCCGAGAATTTCAATGTGATTATTGAAATTCCAATGAACGCGGATCCGATCAAGTACGAAGTAGATAAAGAGACGGGAGCAATTTTTGTCGATCGTTTCATGGGAACTGCGATGCACTACCCATGTAATTATGGTTACATTCCGCGAACCATTGCTGGTGATGGTGACCCTGTCGATGTTTTGGTTGTTACTCCCTTTCCACTCATACCAGGAGTAGTAGTGAGTTGCCGTGCTATTGGTGTTTTACAAATGGAAGACGACGGCGGTGAAGATGCCAAATTGTTGGCTGTGCCTGAAGATCGTATTTTGTCCATCTACACCCACTGGCAAAAAATAGAGGACATTAATCCGCTGCGCCGCAATCAAATTCAACACTTTTTTGAGCACTACAAAGACCTTGAGCCCGGAAAATGGGTAAAGGTTCGCGGCTGGGGCGGCATTGCTGATGCCCATAAAGAAATTCTTGAAGGCATTGAACGCTACAACAAGGAAAAGGTATAAGCCTTGACCCCATTTCACATTGCCCTTGCTCAAATCAACCCTGTGGTGGGGGATTTGAGTGGCAATGCGAAGTTGATTGGTGATGCAGCTGAAGTCGCATACCGCGCTGGCGCTAAATTACTGATCACGCCTGAGTTAGCCCTTACGGGCTACCCCCCAGAAGACTTATTACTACGCCCCGCTTTTATTGAGGCGGCAGCAGATACCTTGGATCAATTACGCAGTGCTTTGAAGGCGTATCCAGGTTTGGCGGTCGTAGTCGGCCACCCTCTAAAAATCCCACAGGGATTACACAATGCTGCATCGGTGTTGCGGGATGGCCAATGCATTGCGAGTTATGCCAAGCACGAACTTCCCAATAACGAAGTCTTTGATGAAGTACGTTACTTCACGCCCGGTCATGCTCCCTGCGTTTTTGATATCGATGGCTGCGCGATTGGCGTGATCATTTGCGAAGATGCTTGGCATGCCGGTCCTGCGACCCAGGCCAAAGCAGCTGGCGCTCAGATATTGATTTCACTCAATGCCTCGCCCTACCATTTGCATAAAGAAGATTTACGACTAGAGGTGCTGCGCAAGCTTATTGGCACAACTGGTCTACCTTTGATTTATGTGAACGCCGTTGGCGGCCAAGATGAGCTG
>WLGP01000142.1 GCA_009703165.1 Actinomycetota bacterium
ATTGAAGAACATCTCCACCCGCAGACAAAGGCAGTTGTGATCACTCGCGCAAAGCCTCTTGGAATTACTGTGGTTGAAGTTGATTCAGGGCACGTGGCACGTGATGGGTATGACGGTGAGTTCTTCGGAGCACTAGTTCAATATCCAGATACAACCGGTGAGATTATCGATTACACGAAATTTGCTGAGTACGCACACTCTCGAGGTGCACTCGTAATCGCTGCAACAGATCTCCTTGCCTTAACGCTCCTTAAAGCGCCAGGGGAGTGGGGAGCAGATGTCGCTGTTGGAACCGCTCAACGTTTTGGAGTTCCGATGGGCTTTGGTGGACCACACGCGGGCTTCCTTGCAGTCCGCTCTGGTTTGGAGCGGTCGATGCCTGGTCGTTTGGTTGGTCAATCAATTGATGCAACTGGATCTCCAGCATTTCGCTTAGCGCTACAAACTCGTGAGCAACACATCAGACGAGATAAGGCGACATCAAATATCTGTACCGCGCAGGTACTACTTGCCAATATGAGCGCTTTCTATGCGATGTGGCATGGACCTGCAGGACTAAAGGCGATCGCACTTCGAGTTCATAACTTTGCCTCACGTCTGCAGAAGGCTGCTAACTCACGCAATGACCAAGTGTTCGATACTGTCACAGTCGATGTAAAGGATGCCGATGCAATCCATGCAAAGGCGATTTCATCTGGATTTAACTTCGGTCGAGTAAGTGCAACCGAGGTAAGAATCTCCTTCGATGAGACGACCACTGAAGATGATTTCGCCAAAGTGTTGGCAGTTCTAGGCCTGCAGGATGCGAGTGCTTCAGATCTACCTCAAGAACTTCTTCGCACAAGTTCATATCTGACACATCCAGTTTTCAATACCAATCATTCTGAGACTGCGATGATGCGCTATTTGCGTAACCTCGCCGATCGCGATTTAGCTCTTGATCGCACCATGATTCCGTTGGGTTCATGCACGATGAAACTTAACTCTGTGACTGAGATGGAGGCCGTTACCTGGCCAGAGTTCTCGAGCCTTCATCCATTTGCACCGGCAGATCAGAGCGTTGGATCACGAGAATTGATTGATCAGCTTTCAAAGTGGCTTGTGTCAATTACCGGATATGACGCAGTCTCATTGCAGCCAAATGCTGGAAGCCAAGGGGAGTTTGCTGGCCTTCTCGCTATTCGTAATTATCATGATTCTCGCGGAGATCAGAACCGCACCATCTGTCTGATTCCATCAAGTGCTCACGGAACAAATGCTGCAAGTGCGGTCATGGCTGGCATGAAGGTTGTTGTTATCGAATGTGATGAGAATGGAAACGTCAGCGTTGCTGATATCAAGGCAAAGATTGCAGAACATGGTTCGGCCCTTGCTGCTTTGATGATCACATATCCAAGTACGCACGGTGTCTTTGAGAGCGCTGTCAGTGATATCTGCGCCTTGGTACACGATGCAGGCGGTCAGGTCTATGTTGATGGCGCAAACCTCAACGCACTTGTTGGCGTAGCCCAACCTGGAAAATTTGGTGCAGATGTTTCGCACTTAAACCTCCACAAAACTTTCGCCATTCCTCACGGTGGTGGAGGACCAGGCGTTGGTCCTGTTATTGCACGCGCACACCTTGCGCCATTTCTTCCTAACCATCCATTGGATGCTGCTGCAGGTCCTGCGACAGGTCCTGGTCCAATCTCAGGTGCACCATATGGTTCAGCAAGTATCCTCCCGATCTCGTGGGCTTATATTCGCTTGCTAGGGGGAGCAGGGCTCACTCATTCAACGCAGGTTGCAATTCTCTCTGCCAACTACATGGCAGCGCGCCTGCATGGCTCATTCCCAATTTTGTATACAGGCGCCAATGGTCGCGTTGCCCATGAATGTATTCTCGATATCCGTCCATTGACTGCCATCTCAGGTGTCAGCGTTGATGACATTGCAAAGCGGTTGATGGACTTTGGCTTCCACGCACCGACGATGTCCTTTCCAGTTGCCGGAACTTTGATGATTGAGCCGACTGAATCAGAAGATATCCGCGAGATCCACCGCTTTATCGATGCGATGATCGCAATCCGGGCTGAGATCCAAGAGATTATCGATGGCAAGATCTCGGTCGAAGATAGCGCTCTACGTCATGCACCTCATACCGCCCGAGCTGTGACCTCATCGGATTGGGCGAGAGGTTATAGCCGCGAACAAGGTGGCTATCCAGCGCCTCTAGATGGCCTTGTGGCGGGCGAATTGATCGGTGCCAGAATGAAATATTGGCCACCTGTGGCCCGTATTGATGGCGCTCATGGCGATAGAAACTTGATCTGCGCCTGTACGCCGATCTCTGATTACGCCTAAACCGAGCCAGATTCTCGCGGGGATGGGTTGATTTCTCTTACTTTACATAATGTAACTTATCGGCGTTAGGCCGCAAGCGTCGAGTAAGGCCCCAACGAGTTGTCTGAATCAGCGCCTCAATAACGATCGCCCGACTCATCTTTGAAACTCCATTGATTCTCTCTACAAAGGTAATCGGAACTTGTACGGCGCGAGCACCGGCTAAATGTGAAGCAAGAGCCATCTCAATTTGAAAACAGTAACCAGTTGCATCCATCTGAGACAGATTCAGAGATTCGAGCAATTGTCGACTATAGATACGAAAGCCACCTGTGAGATCGGCAAGCTTTATTCCAAGGGCAAATGAGGCATATCTGGTGCCAGATCGGCTCAACAATTGACGAGATTTTGGCCAATTCACGACAGATCCGCCAGTAATCCACCTGGTTCCGAGAACTATCGACTTACCCGGCGAGATCGCTGCAAACATCGTAGGAAGATCTTCAACGCGATGAGAACCATCGGCATCCATCGTCACAATCTGGTCGTAGGAAGAGTCTTTGAGTACACGAGCAAATCCTGCGCGATAAGCATTGCCTAATCCATCTTTATTGGGACGCTGTAGAAGATCTACCCAGGTATAGCCAAGGTTTCGAACAATCTCAGCCGTTCCATCGGGGGAATTATCGTCGATAACTGTGACATCAAAATTAAGAGACGACGATGAACGTAATCGCTCTAAAGAATGGAGCAGCTCCACAACGGAGGTTGCCTCGTTGTAGGTCGGAATCAAGATCATCGCCTTCATCGGGACCTCACTATACGC
>WLGP01000143.1 GCA_009703165.1 Actinomycetota bacterium
AAGAGATATGGAGCATCATCTGTGAGCGCATTGAGGATCGGCATCATGCCTTCGTGAATTTGTTTCCACGCACCTTCAATAAAATCTTCATTGACTGCAGAACCTGTGTGGACAACGACGCCGAGTGCGCCAATCTCTTTGCCGCGCTTGAGTGAATACTCAGTCGAAGCCAGTGAATTCTTATATGTGCCTTCTGTCGGTGATCCTAAATTGATGAGAAATGGTGCATGTACATAGACCTCAAGATCGAGTTCTTCTGCGCGTTCGCGAAAGAGCACATCTGCTTCATGATTGGTCTCAGGCATCGCCCATCCGCGCGGGTTTGAGGTAAAGACCTGGATTGCTTCAGCCTCTGTAATGCGCGCATATTCGATAGAGCGCTTTGCCATGCCGCCACTGGTGGGCGTATGGGCTCCGATGCGAGGGCGTAGGGCTTGAGACATTTGCCTACCCTACTGTGAGAGTCACCGTTGTTCCACGCTTAACCTTCTCATTGACCTTCGGTGTTATTCCAATAACTAATTTGGCGCTCTTTGTGACCTTCTTGACGACGACTTTGAGTCCCAAATCCTCCAAAACAGCGACGGCGCGATCTTGGGTATAACGCATCACATTTGGAATAAAGACAAAGGCTGAACCCTTAGAGATAAAGATCTCAACTGCTGCGCCCTTGGGAAGTGGTGAACCTGCAGCCGGTTGCTGCGAAATGACTTCGCCAGGCATCACTTTCTCATCGTAGGCATATGTAGCAGTGACGTTAAATCCAGCCATCGTCAACTCATTGAGTGCTTCTTCACCATTCTTTCCAAGATACGAGGTGAGATCAAATGTCTGTACACCTTTGCTTACAACTAAATCGACGAGGGTATCTCTCTTCACACGAGTACCTGGTGCAGGATTTGTTGAGATGACAAAACCCTTTGGAATTTTTCCGTTGAAGACTTCGGTGATCTCACCAACTTTAAGTGGTGACTTCGCCAAGAGGTTGACTGCAGCCTCTGGAGTAAGGGCCAAGAGAGCCGGAATTGTGTAGCGCTCAGCACCCTTTGAGATTACGAGTTTGACTGTGCCTCCAGCTGCAATTGAATCCCCTGCAAAGGGATCTGTTGAGATCACTCGATCATTTGCAATATCTTCATCAAAACGCTCTTCGATAATTTCAACCTTTAAGCCCAGGTTAGTCAGAGTTGCACTTGCCTGCTCAGTCGTAGCGCCAACAACTGATGGGAACTTGATCGATGCCCCCGGTCCAATGAGGACCCACCACGTTGTAATTCCTAAGAGGACTGCAAGGCCGGCTGCGATCCAACGATTACGTCGAACTCGCTTACTGACTTTTCTGCGCGCCTTTACCTCGGCGGTGGTCTCTTTTGCAGATGGTGTAGGCACGGTAAGGGAAATCCTCTCGGTCAGTTGAGCAAGTCTTCCTCTAGATTTTTTCTTTGGCTTCTCTCGCATCGGTGCGATAGGAATATCTAACTCAAGGCTCATCTGAGGAGCAGATGGATTGAGGGCATGCGATATTGCAAGAAGTTGGCTATGAAAGATCTGGCAATCACGAGGACGCTCATCTGGATCCACACTGGTTGCAGCGAAGATCAGATCATCAAGTGCCTCTGGAATTTCCGGGATAAGGCTGCTCATTCGAGGCACACGAGAGTTAACATGCATGAAGGCGATCTGAATCGGCTCTTCACCTTCAAATGGTTTCTGACCGGTAAATATCTCAAAGGCTGTTATCGCTGCCGAGTAGACATCACTGCGTGAATCTGCGATTCCGCGTGAGACTTGTTCGGGGGAGAGGTAGGAGACGCTACCAAGAATGACACTCGATTCTGCCGTCATCGTGCTGCCGATCATTGCACCCTTGGCAAGTCCAAAGTCGGTGATCTTGATCCGTCCCTCTTTTGAGACAAGAATATTTTCAGGCTTCACATCACGGTGCACAATTCCTAACTTATGTGCTGCACCAAGTGCGCTTAAGACAGGTAAGAGAAATTTGATTCCATCTCGTACTGGGATTGCGCCACGTTCATTGAGGTACTCACGCAACGTGTGGCCATCAACTAACTCCATCACAATAAAGACTGCAGGGATTCCGCTCTGATTCCAACCCTGATCTTGGACGGCGACGATGTTTGGATGACTTAACGCTGCAGCAGCCTTAGCCTCACGAATAAATCGCTCTACAAATTGTTCATCCTGCGCCAAGTGCGCATGCATAATCTTGACTGCAACCCGGCGATCAAGGCGGGTATCGATCGCCTCGTAGATGGTGGCCATTCCGCCGGCATCCATCTGGCGCAAGAGCTGATAGCGCCCATCGATGAGATTTCCGGTCAGGTCAGACATAGAGCAATTTTAGGTTGAAAGGATGAATTCGCAGCGCTCTTTCGTCCGATCGCGAGCAAAGTGTTGCTCTTGTGTCGCAAGCCACTGTTTCATCTCCGAAGAGATTGTTGATCCATCTCTTTCAATAACGCGTTGAAATCCAATCTGTGGATCTAAATCTAGCCAGAGAGAGGTTGCCAAAGAGTCTTCAATTGCAATCTGCGCACTTGCAACGCCCTCAAGAATAAGTAGCTGGGTAGAGGGGAGAGTTTTTGGTGCGCTAAATTCATTGGCGTGCCAATCAAAGGCAGAGAACATCAGCGGTTTTCTCGCCTTATGACATGAGGTAAGCCATGTCAGCGTCTGTGTCAGTTCGATGCCAATTGCCTTCTCCCACCCTGGGTAGAGCTCATCCATATGAATCACAGTTGTACTCATATGAGGAGAGAGGGCGAGGGAGATCGTCTGCGCCAACGTTGTTTTGCCAGCGCCAGCCGGTCCATCTATTGCAAAGATGGGTTGATCAACATTCGATGCAATCTCAGAGAGTGCGTCGATAAGTTGCATACCAACGTCTCCAACCAATAATTGCTACGACGGTAAAGACGAGATAGAGCGCAGATGTGAGATAGAGATCTTGGGTGTAGTAGAGCGCGGTGTAGCCGATGTTAACAACTAGCCAGAGAATCCATGTCTCATACTTTTCATAGACCATCAAGAGTTGGGCAGAGATCGATCCAAAGAGAAGAATTGCATCGGCATAAGTTGAGGCAGCGCCAATGCGATCGAGGATAGGCGCTAACGCCAATGT
>WLGP01000144.1 GCA_009703165.1 Actinomycetota bacterium
CTCGTACTTCGCCTAGATAAGTAATTCTTTTGGCACGGCTTGGTCTCTATGGCGGGACGTTCGATCCCATTCACATAGGCCACATGCACGTGATCACCCAACTATTACGTCGCGATATTGTCGATCGCATCATCATCTTTCCTGCAGGACAACCTCGCCTTCGCGATAACCAACCCGTTGCAACAGGTGCACAGCGCCGTGCAATGTGTGAGGCAGCGGTAAAGGATTTGCCTGCAGATATCGCATCACGCGTTGAAGTTAATCCGATTGAGATTTTGCGTGATGGACCTAGCTACACCATCGATACCGTAGAAGCAGTTGCGCAGACCTATCCCGAGGATTCATACCATCTAATTATCGGAAGCGAGGCGTATGCAAAGTTGGATCAATGGCATCGCGTAGATGATCTAAAAAACCTCGTTACATTTATCATTATTGAACGTCCAGGCTCAGAAAGTCAGGTCGGATTAGATATTGCAGCCTTAGATGTTGCCTCAACTGGCATTCGCGAAGGATCTTCGAGAGAGTACTCACCTTCAGTAGCCCACTTTATTAAGGAGCACCATCTCTATGGCAGCTAGCCAGAGCGCACTCACCATCACTCAGATCGCAGCACGCGCGGCAGCAGATAAGTTAGCGACAGAGATGGTCGCCCTCGATCTCTCAGAGCAATTAGTCTTAAGTGAGGTCTTCCTTATTGTTACCGGTGCAAACGTGCGCCAGGTAGATGCGATTGCAGATGAGATCGAAGAGAAGCTCCGCCTTGTCGGAGAAAAGCCAGCTCGCCGCGAAGGTAGCGATGAGTGGGTCCTTTTGGATTACTCAGATTTAGTCGTACATATCCAAAGTAGCGAGCTACGTAAGTACTACATGCTCGATCGCCTTTGGAACGATTGCCCAAAGATTGAACTCGAGATCATCAAAGAGATGGTTGCCGATGGCAGGTAATCGCATCCTGCTCTGGCGCCACGGACAGACCGATTGGAACGTTGCCAATCGTTTTCAAGGGCATTCAGATATTCCGCTCAACGCACTCGGTCAATACCAGGCACGTCATGCTGCAGAGATCCTTGCAGGAATGGAGCCAACTGCGATTATCTCTAGCGATCTCATGCGCGCACATAAGACTGCTCTCTCCCTTGCAGAGATCGTCAATATCGATGTTGCAATCGATGTACGCCTACGTGAAACAAATGGCGGAAATTGGGAAGGCAAGACTGGCGCCCAGAACCGCGAAGAAGATTTTGAGAACTTTGTTAAGTGGATCGATGGTGAAGATAACCCAGCCGGTGTCATCGGTGAACGTCGTAGCGAAGTGGCTTCCCGTGCCCGCGCAGCAATTACAGATGCGCTCGTCGATAAGACAGATCAACTCTTAGTTGTTGCAACACATGGCGGTACCGCTCGCTGCATCATCGGTGATTACCTCCAACTACCTCTTTCACATTGGGCCAAAGTTGGCGGATTATCAAATGCATCCTGGTCACTATTGGCACAGAGCCCCAACAAGGGTTGGTATCTAGAAGAGCACAATGCAGGCAGCATTCCTGAAGAACTTCTAGGCGTTGAATCAGGCTCTAGCGCTAATTAATTTCTCCACTCGCGAATTCCTGCGCTAGAGTGTGCGCGTTCACGGGGCTATGGCGCAGCTGGTAGCGCACCTGCATGGCATGCAGGGGGTCAGGGGTTCAAATCCCCTTAGCTCCACAAAGTACGAAATGTATTCAGGGTAGGATTAATCAATGACCACAGAACCGCGCGAGCATGCAGCTTATGACTTCGCATACGTTCAAGAGAAGTGGCTACCAATCTGGGATGCGATAGAGCCATTTAAATCAGGTCGCGCATATGATCCACGCCCTAAGAAATATGTCTTGGATATGTTCCCTTATCCATCAGGTGATCTTCATATGGGCCACGCAGAGGCTTATGCCCTCGGTGATGTCATCGCTCGTTACTGGATTCAGCGCGGCTTTAACGTCATGCATCCGATCGGGTGGGATGCCTTCGGTCTTCCTGCAGAGAACGCTGCGATTAAGCGCAATGAAGATCCACGAATCTGGACATATGAAAATATTGCAACGCAGAAAGCATCGATGCGTCGTTATGCATGTTCTTTCGACTGGGATCGCGTCTTTAACACATGCGACCCTGAGTATTACAAGTGGAACCAGTGGCTCTTTATCGAGCTCCATAAGCGCGGCCTTGCATATCGTAAGGATTCTGCCGTCAACTGGTGTCCTGGATGTCAGACAGTTTTAGCAAATGAACAAGTTGTTGCCGGTCTCTGCGAACGTTGCGATAGCGCCGTTACAAAGAAGAAGCTCAACCAGTGGTATTTCAAGATTACAGATTATGCAGATCGCTTACTTGATGACATGGCACAACTTGAAGGTCAGTGGCCAGATAAAGTCTTAACGATGCAGCGCAACTGGATCGGTCGCTCACAGGGTGCGAATGTCACCTTTGAAATCGATGGTCGCACAGAGCCTGTCACGATCTACACAACTCGTCCTGATACTTTGTACGGTGCAACATTTATGGTCGTTGCTGCCGACTCAGCACTTGCTGCAGAACTCGCAGCCGGCGGACCGGTCGAGAAAGAATTTACCGATTACTTGGACAAGATCAAGGCAGCATCAGATATCGATCGCCTTGCAACAGATCGCCCAAAGTCAGGTGTTGATCTCAAGCGTTTTGCAATTAACCCAGTCAATGGTGAGAAGTTACCTATCTGGGCATCTGATTACGTATTAGCCGATTACGGAACCGGTGCCATCATGGCTGTTCCGGCACATGATCAGCGCGACTTAGATTTTGCTCGTGCAATGAAGTTACCTGTTCGCGTCGTTGTTGAGACCGGTGAAGAAGATCCAAACGCCACCGGCGTTGCAACCACAGGCGATGGCGCACTTGTTAACTCGGGTTCGCTAAACGGTCTTAGGAAGAATGAAGCCATCGCAGCAATTACAGCTGAACTTGAGGCAAAGGGTCTTGGAAGTGCGGCACGTAACTACCGACTTCGTGACTGGCTTGTCTCTCGCCAGCGTTACTGGGGCACACCAATTCCTATTGTTCATTGCGATAAGTGCGGCGAGGTTGCAGTTCCTGCAGATCAACTTCCATTAACTCTTCCTGATGC
>WLGP01000145.1 GCA_009703165.1 Actinomycetota bacterium
CGCTAAATTTAATGGTGTTGTTCTCGCTCGCCCAGATTGCATCTGCAAGATCTAGTCCGACCTTCTTTGAATCTACATCGAAGGCGGCAACGAACTTCACGTTGCTGATGTGATAGGCGCCAACAGTTGCGTGCATGAGACCTGGGATCTCTTGATCTGCAGCAGCGTCCTTGTAATAGGTAACTCCTTGAACCAATGAGTTGGCGCAGTTACCTACTCCAACGATGGCAACGCGGATATCGCCTTTTCCAGTTGTGATTTTCACTCTATTTCCTCTCGGTTTTGATCATGTCTTCTAGCCATGCAATCTCTCGCATTGCCGATTCCAACGAATGGCGGCGCCACTCTTCTAGATATTTATCGATACCTGAAGGCGAGCGCTCGAGTTCGACTCGAAGCATCTCTGCCTTCTCTTGAAGTCGACGGTGACGCCCTTCAAGAATTCTGATGCGGTTCTTTGTAGATGTCGGGCTAAAGAAGGCGAAGCGAATTTCAAAGCCATCGTCTTCCCATGCCTCTGAGTTAACGCTCTCGGCCAATTCAACAAAGCGATCGTTGCCAGCCTTGGTGATCGCATAGACGATTCGTGATCGGCGAGATTCGCTCTCCCCTGTCGTCTCTTGGATCAGCCCCGCCTCTAACATTCGGCGTAGCTGCGGATAGAGAACGGAGAATGAAAGGGCTCTAAAAGGGCCGAAGATCGCGCTGATGCGCTTTCGGAGTTCATAGCCATGGAGCGGGCTCTGTGCGAGCAGGCCAAGGAGAGCGAACTCCAGAGACTCTGCACGAGAGCGCATGGCTCCTCCTAGGCGGTTGAGATATAGCGGGAACGATATAGCTGATTTTATATATCGAATCGATATATAGGACGCTATTGAATCCGATAGGTGGCGCGATAGCAACTCTGACCACTTTCCGACTCGCCGAGGGGCTACCTGAGGGTTGGCTAGAAGAGAGTTCTACCCTTCTATTCGGTCATCCTGGCCTGCTGTCAGCCCCTGGGCGGTATTCGAGGAAGGAAATCTACGTGTCACTATTTACATGGAAGCTCCATGGAGACGGCAAGTCCGTCACATCTGGAGGAGTTGTCGCCCCTGACGAACGTCTGAGCTGGCCCTTCACAATCGGCCTTGGCTTGCAGCACATCGCTGCAATGTTCGGCGCGACATTCCTTGTCCCAATTCTTACAGGCTTTCCCGCAACAACCACACTCTTCTTCTCAGGTATCGGAACTCTCCTCTTCCTGATCATCACTCAGAATAAAGTTCCAAGCTATCTCGGTTCATCCTTTGCCTTCCTTGGACCAATTTCAGCTGCAATGGGTGCAGAAGGCGGCGGAATGGCAGGTGCCCTCGGAGGTATCGTCTTTACCGGTGTCGTTCTCATTCTCGTAGGCCTTGTTGTCCGCGCTGCAGGTATCGGTTGGATCAACTCAATGATGCCGCCAATTGTTACAGGCGCGATCGTAATGTTGATCGGTCTCAACCTTGCCCCTGCTGCAAAGAATAACTTCCAGGGTCTAGTCGGTGGAAAAGTTGTCGATCCAAACGCGACGATGATCGGAATCATCACATTGGTATCTATCGGTCTTCTCACCGCATTCTCACGAGGAATGATCGGTCGCATCAGCATCTTCCTTGGTCTAGCAATTGGTTACATCACAGCCCTTGTTCTAGGACAGGTCAATACCGATGGAATCAAGGCAGCCAAGTGGGTAGCAGCTCCAGCCTTTGAGACTCCAACATTTAAATTCAGCATCATGATCCTCTTCTTGCCAGTTGTACTTGTTCTCATCGCTGAGAACGTAGGACATGTCAAGGCAGTTGCTGCAATGACAGGAAAAGATCTCGATGATCAGATGGGTAACGCTCTGATGGCAGATGGCGTTGCTACAACACTTGCCGGTGCAGGTGGAGGTTCTGGAACAACGACCTATGCTGAAAATATCGGCGTAATGGCGGCAAGCCGCGTCTACTCAACTGCTGCTTACTGGGTAGCTGGTATTGGCGCGATCCTTCTCTCACTCTCTCCTAAGTTTGGCGCTGTTCTTGCAGCAACTCCAATGGGAGCACTCGGTGGTGCAGGAACTGCCCTCTTTGGAATGATCGGAATTCTCGGTGCACGTATCTGGGTTGATAGCCGTTCAGATTTCTCAAATCCAATCAACCTCCTAGTCGTGGCATCAGCGATCATCATCGGTATCGCAGATTACTCATGGACAAAGGGTGACTACACCTTCACAGGTATTGTCAACGGAACACTTGTTGCAGTCATTGGTTATCACGTGCTTCACGGGATTGCTAAAGCTCGCGGTAAGTAACTCAATTAGTTAGTCAGTTAAGTAACCCAACAAAGTAAGAGATCAGGCCCTGTAGAAGAGATTCTGCAGGGCCTGATCTACTATTAAAGGATGTTTATGGGCGCATTTGTAATTCCTTCGCGAATAGGTGAGTACCTAATCGCTGCAATTGCAATCATTCTTGCTCCCGGTCCCAGCGTTCTCTTTGTTATCGCTCGTGCAATTTCATGGGGGCGCCGCGTTGCTGTCTTTACCGTTCTTGGTAATTCAATAGGAGCCCTCACACTCTCTGCCGTTGTAGCCCTTGGCTTTGGTCCCCTGCTCTCGCGCTCTGATCTTCTCTACGCGGCGGTGCAATGGGGAGGCGGCCTCTATCTTCTCTATCTCGGTATTGATGCTTGGCGAAAGCGCGCAAGCCATGCCGCTGACATGACGGCAGCGACAGATACATCCGAGCCCACTCTCTGGCAATGCATACGAGATGGATTCTGGGTCGGAGCTCTCAACCCCAAAGGGATTGTCTTCTTTGCAGCGGTCTTGCCGCCCTTTGTTGATAAGGAGCAAGGAAATATCTCGCAGCAACTTCTCTTAATGGGAGCGCTCTTTGCTCTACTGGCATTCTTCCTCGACTCTTCATGGGGGCTCTTAGCTGGAACTGCGCGCACATGGTTAGCCGGTGACACTCGTCGTTTGATATTTCTACGCGCAACTGGAGGAATCGTGATCATGATTTTAGGAATTCTTGTGATTGCAACTGCCGCTCGTGATTTAATCACCGCATGAGCCAGATGAAGATTACTCGCCCCGATAAACCAGCACGAGATAC
>WLGP01000146.1 GCA_009703165.1 Actinomycetota bacterium
AGCCAGAGCGTGTGATCTTGCTGCCTGATGGCGATGAAGATATTTGGAAAGAAGAGTATTTCGATCTAGTCGCAATCGACTAATTAAGCGTCGATGCGGTCGCGATCAATTTCAGCAGTTGATATAAATTCCTTGCGCGGAGCAACATCGTTGCCCATCAAGAGCTCAAACATCTTCTCTGCAGCGGTGGCATCAGAGACGGTAATGCGGCGAAGTGTGCGGGCATCTGGATCCATAGTGGTCTCACGGAGCTGATCGGCATCCATCTCACCAAGGCCTTTATAGCGCTGAATAGGCTCTTTCCACTTCTTGCCAGACTTAGTGAGATCGGCGGTGACCTTCTTCATCTCATCATCAGAATAGGTGTAGATGTACTCGCCCTTCTTGCCTCCGCCGCCCATTGTTTCAATGCGGTGCAGAGGTGGAATGGCAGCAAATACACGACCTGAATCAATCATCGGACGCATGTAACGATAAAGAAGTGTGAGTAAGAGGCAGCGGATATGTGCGCCATCAACGTCAGCATCTGACATCAAGATCACGCGACCATAGCGAGCATCATCGAGTTCAAATGACTTTCCAGAACCTGCACCAAGTACCTGAATAATCGATGCACATTCGGAGTTATCGAGCATCTGGGAAAGCGATGCCTTCTGTACGTTCAGAATCTTTCCGCGGATAGGCAAGATCGCCTGGAACTCTGAGTTACGGGCAGCCTTTGTTGTACCAAGTGCTGAATCGCCCTCAACGATGAAGAGCTCTGTGCGAGTGACATCTTCTGAACGGCAATCTGCAAGCTTTGTTGGAAGAGAAGATGATTCAAGAGCGTTCTTGCGACGTTGCAGATCTTTATGGGCACGGGCTGAGATGCGGGTGCGTGATGCACCAGCAACCTTCTCCATGATCAACTTGCCATTTGCCTTTTCAATGCGCTTTGAGGTGCCGAAGAACTCTTTGAGTTTGTCGGCAACAACTGCTGAGACGATTCGTGTAGCAGCTGCAGTTCCGAGAACTTCCTTAGTCTGTCCTTCGAACTGTGGCTCTGACATGCGGACTGTGACGACGGCGGTAAGACCTTCCATCACATCGTCTTTAATGACATCTGCCTCGTTCTTCTTCAAGATTCCAGCAGAGCGCATCGCCTCGTTAAATGCCTTGGTGATGGCGCGTTCAAAACCTTGGACGTGTGTTCCGCCCTTAGGGGTTGCAATGATGTTTACAAATGAGCGAAGGGTTGTATCAAAGCCCATTCCCCACTTCATCGCGATATCAACTTCCATATCGCGCTCGACCTCGGTTGAGACCATGTGGCCCTTATCGTCTAGGACAGGAACAGTCTCTTGATAGTGACCGGTGCCGTAGATACGAATGACGCTGCCGACTGGTTCATCTGGCTGCAAGAAATCACAGTATTCGGAGATTCCGCCTTTGTGGAAGAACGATTGTGTTGTTGGGGTCTTGCTGCGATTGTCATTAACAATCAAGGTAAGACCTGGAACTAAGAATGAAGTTTGGCGTGCACGTGCATAGATATCTTCGATATCAAGAGTGGCTTCCTTAAGGAAGATCTGCTTATCGCTCCACCACTTGATGCGTGTACCTGTAACTTTTGCTGAAACTTTACCGATGGTACGAAGACCAGATTGCGGTGTGAACTCTGCCTTTGGACCTTCGCCATCAAAGACGCCTGCCTCGCCGCGACGGAAAGACATCCAGTAAATCTTGCCGTTGCGATCAACCTCTGCATCAAGGCGCTCAGCAAGTGCGTTGACAACAGATGCACCCACACCGTGGAGACCGCCAGAAGCTGCATAGGATCCCCCGCCGAACTTTCCACCTGCATGCAATTTGGTGAGAACAACTTCAACACCGGTAAGGCCAGTCTTAGGTTCTTTATCTACAGGAATACCGCGACCATCATCGTGAACTTCTACTGATCCATCTGCCTCTAAATTAATATCAATCTTCTTGCAATGTCCGGCCAACGCTTCATCTACTGCGTTATCGATAATCTCCCAGAGACAGTGCATGAGGCCGCGTGAATCAGTTGATCCGATATACATACCCGGGCGCTTACGAACGGCATCTAGACCTTCAAGGACGGCTAGGTCCTTGGCGGTATAGCTATCTGTTTCGGCGCTAGGTGCGGTGAGATCGAGTTGATCACCGGAATCTTTTTTGGCAGCCATGGGTGCAAAGATTAGCCAGCGAACTCTTTGCAGGTGAGTAAACGCGCCGTTGGGTATCTCAATTACTGGGAAAAGGTTCCAGATCGTGTGAGATATCTATCGAAATAGCCAATATTTCTTGATAATCAGCAGGCGGGGAATATTCATAGGTGGCATGATGTTCCATACTACGTACCCACACGAGTACAGATCGTCAGACCAGATGATCTCTAGGCAACGCTAGGAGAGCGCGATGACCGAGCAAGTAATCCTCGAATCCACACCTCTAAATGCACTCGATCGCTGCGATCGATGTGGAGCACAAGCCTATGTGCGCGCCATTCTGCTTAACGGTGGCGAGCTCCTCTTCTGTGCTCACCACGGCAAGGAATACGCTGAAAAGCTCAAGGTGGTTGCAGCAAAGATTCAAGATGAATCAGAGAAGCTGGTAGAAAGTAAGTAATTACTCTTTCGTTAAACCCTTGTGCGATCCGTCGCACAAGGGTTTTTCTTTTGATTGACCACAGCCACAGAACTTAATATTTTCAACGGTCTCAAGAATGTTTCCATCTGCATCAACGAGATCGACAGTTCCGGTAACGCGGATTGATCCGCTCTTGGGATTGACGAAGATTCGTGGATTACTCATGCGCAACTGCTCTTAATCGAGATAATCGCGAAGAGATTGCGAACGAGATGGGTGGCGCAGCTTCGACATCGTCTTTGATTCGATCTGACGGATACGCTCACGAGTGACGCCGTGAACCTTTCCGATCTCATCGAGAGTCTTTGGCTGACCATCCGTGAGCCCGTAGCGAGCTTTGATTACATCTGCCTCGCGCTGTGTGAGACCACCTAAGACCTGCATCAACTGCTCCTGCAGAATTGTGAAGGTAACAGACTCTTCCGGCTTAACCGCCTCAGAGTCTTCAATGAGATCTCCGAACTCTGA
>WLGP01000147.1 GCA_009703165.1 Actinomycetota bacterium
ATGTGAAAGTCCCCATGCTAATCCGGCAACGAAACCGCTTCGGAAAGAGTCACCTACTCCGGTTGGATCTACTTTGGCTTTCTCTTGAGGGCAGGTAACTGTGATTGTCTCTGCGCCGCGACCTTCAACGCGAGAACCAGCCGCTCCTAATGTCACAACGCGATATGTCACGCGATCTAAAATCTCTTCATCGCTCCAGCCAGTTTTTTGGATAGCCAGAGCAAGCTCATATTCATTAAGGAAGAGATAGGTAGCGCCATCGATGAGCGCCTTAATCTCTTCACCTGAAAGGCGAGCCATCTGCTGCGATGGATCTGCCAGGACGGGAATTCCCTTTGATAGCGCAACCTGGGTATGACGCAACATTGCATCCGGATCATCCGGTGAGATCACCAAAAGATCGAGATTACCCTCTTTATCAATAATGGGCTGTAGCTCAATATTACGAGCCTCTGACATTGCGCCTGGAAAAAATGATGCGAATTGGTTGTGCTCTGAGTCGGTAGTGACTGTAAAGAGCGCGGTGAATTGAGTAGTCGAAACCAACGCATGAGAGGTATCGACACCATGGCGTGTAAGCCAGGCGTTGTAATCAGGCCAATCTTTTCCTACTGCTGCAATCAGAAGTGGATTGTGGCCAAGGACGCCAAGACCGAAACAGATATTTGCCGCACATCCCCCGCGGCGAACCTCTAGACCATCTACAAGAAAAGAGAGTGAGAGTTTTTCAAGGGAACCTACGACGACAGAATCAGAGAACTTTCCCGGGAAAGTCATGATGTGATCGCGACCGACTGATCCTGCAACGCCTATCTTCATAGGGCGAGAATCTACAAGTAACTAGATATAAATGTGGGGATTAGTTGAAAGAATCACCGCAGGCACAAGATCCCTGCGCATTTGGATTATCGATCGTAAAGCCCTGCTTTTCGATGGTATCTACGAAATCGATTGTTGCACCCATCAAATATGGATCGCTGAGCTTGCCAGTAACAACCTTGACTGTTCCGAACATGCGAACAACATCACCTTCGAGTTCGCGGTTATCAAAGAAGAGCTGGTAGCGAAGACCAGAACATCCACCAGGCTGAACCTCAACGCGGAGGTAGAGATCATCTGCGCCTTCTTGAGCCAAGAGCGCTGCAACCTTGGCTGCTGCCCCATCGGTAAGTGCGATGCTGGTTGTTGTTGATGTGGTGTCCTGTGTTGTCATAGGTGAAAGAGTACCCGTGCCACTTCGCATCTGCGACTTTTATAGGTGAGAATAGAGACATGTCATCAAGCACTGTGACCAACCTCCTTCTCCTCGGGGCTGGGGCCGACCCTCTCTCAGAGCGTGGAGTGACCTGCGCGGGTGAGATTCCTGCCGCCAGTGATCCTGACCTTGTCGCCAGAGCGCGCGCGGCTAGAGCTGCCTTAGGCGATCGCGCCATCGTCTTGGGCCACCACTATCAACGAGATGAAGTCATTGAGTTTGCAGATATCACAGGTGATTCATTTAAGTTGGCACAGGCGGCACAAGCACAGAGTTCTGCAGAGTTCGTCATCTTCTGTGGTGTTCACTTCATGGCAGAAAGTGCTGACATATTAACGAGCGATCGTCAGAAGGTAATTCTTCCTGATCTTGCCGCTGGATGTTCTATGGCTGATATGGCAACCGCGGCACAAGTAGATGAATGTTGGAAAGTTCTTGAATCGTTAGGTGTTGCATCGCAAACGATTCCGGTGACGTATATGAATTCATCGGCTGCAATCAAATCATTTACCGGAGAACATGGCGGAACGGTCTGCACATCTTCGAATGCGAAGTCGGCGATGACTTGGGCCTTTACGCAAGGAGAGAAAATCCTCTTCCTCCCAGATCAACATTTAGGACGCAATACTGCGGTGAAGGATTTAGGTCTCACCCTCGAAGATTGCGTTCTCTGGAATCCATGGAAGCCGATGGGTGGATTGACCGAAGATCAGATTCGTAGCGCCAAGGTTTTATTGTGGCGCGGGCATTGCTCTGTTCATGGGCGATTCTCAAAAGAATCAATTGACGATGTGCGTAGCCGAATTCCAGATGTAAAGATTCTGGTGCACCCAGAGTGCACACACGAAGTTGTCTCTCACGCCGATGTTGTGGGCAGCACTGAATTCATTATCAAGACAATCGAGGCCGCCCCTGCGGGAAGTGCCTGGGCGATCGGAACAGAGTTCAATCTCGTCTCGCGCCTTGCAAAGGCCCACCCAGATAAAACAATTGTCTTTTTAGATAAGACCCTCTGCTACTGCTCTACGATGAACCGAATCGATCTCCCCCACCTGGTCTGGGCGATGGAGTCGTTGGTTGCCGGCCATGTGGTCAACCAGATCACAGTTGACGCCAAGGTAAAGAAGTTCTCTCAACTGGCACTTGAACGAATGCTCGCTCTATAGTCCACCCATGAGCAAAGAGTCACCAGCCGAGAAGTCGCAATCCCCGCAGAAGAAGGGGCGTCCTACTCCAAAGCGTAAGGATGCTGAATCAGCGCGCAAGGTTTCACCACTTGCTCCTGCCCACACCAAGGAAGAGAAGGCGCGTCAGAAATCTGCAGCGCGCGTAGCTCGTATGGCACAACGTGCAGCGTATTTGCGTGGAGACGAGAGCGCTCTCCCCCTTCGCGATAAAGGTCCTGTGAAGAAATTTGTTCGCAACTATGTCGATTCACGCCGTTCTATCGGTGAGTACTTCTTGCCAATTATCGCAATCGTTCTTATTATCTCATTGATTCCCGTTGCTGTTGCAGCCGTCATGGGAGTTGCGCTTATGTATGCAGTTCTCTTTGCCTCGGTCGTTGATGGAATCTTCCTCACCAAGCGCATTAAGCGTGAAGTTGCCTCTCGCTTCCCAGGAGAATCTCTCAAGGGTTTGGGAATGTACGGCTGGCTACGCTCAACTCAGATGCGTCGCATGCGTGCGCCAAAGCCTGGCGTGGCAGTGGGCGAAAAGTTCTAACTTCACGTTAAGGTACGAACACAACTTAATAACAGTCCTGTCTAACAGTTCTAACCAACAGTTCTTTTGTAGGGGAAGTTCGGTGCAAATCCGACGCTGACCCGCAACCGTGAGAGCGTTCTTCGCTCGTAG
>WLGP01000148.1 GCA_009703165.1 Actinomycetota bacterium
ATTGCAGATGGGCTCTATCGATCTCTTTTATGCCATGACCTGACATGTTGCCCAGTCGAAGGTCGACCAATCCCACCGCATGACTCTTCACGGATTGCAGCAGAGAGCGTCGCCGCAGGACATCCCATGCCCTTTGCAACAGTTGCTGAGCTACGTGCATCGGTGCGATCAAATCTGCTCTCTCATGAAGATCAGTGGTTGGCGCGTGTGCAGAGTTCATTTCTTGATCCAACAGATCCAGATCTCAATGCCAAACAACGAGATGGTGCAACTGCCGTCATTGATCTCGCTAACGATTTCATCGCACGCGGAATCTCTACCGATCAAGATCTGATCGCCCATGTTCTGGGGAGACTCAGTGATATTCAAGTGCGCGACTTTGCACTCGGTAGCCACGACAGTGAGAGCGCGCAGGCATATGGCGTGATGTGGATGCATCTTCTTCGCAGCGCTCCACCAGGATTTATCGCACCCGTTGCCTGTCTTGCAGCAGCCCTTGCCTATGAATCAGGAGATGGTGCGCTGGCGCGTGCCGCCCTTGATCGCTCCTTTGCCGATGACCCGACATATTCACTTGCCCTCTTGCTCAAGCGAGTATTTAGCGCAGGGTGGCCACCAGAATCATTTGCCGGAATGCGAAGTGAACTCCACCCCAAGGTCTGCGCAGTGATCTTCGGCCATTAAAAGGCCCCTCGCGCAACCTCTCCGCGGTGGGTTAGGATTGGCCTAGGTCACGAGTTCTAGTGCGGTTGTTTGACGACAACTAAAGGCCCCGGCTTACTAGACGGCAACCCTCCACCGCGGTGGGGTGCTCCCGGGTGACGACCGGGCACAGTCCCTAACTGTGCAAGTGCGTGAAGGATCTCTCATGAATGCTCATTCGATAAAGACATCACTGACAAGTGATGTCACTGGCGCGTGGTTGGAAGGTTATGACCCGGGTGATCGCAAATTTATCAAGATAGGTTTTCTCCTTTTAGAAAATGGTCAGACACTCAGCGATATCACGATCGCTTATCAAACATGGGGAACGCTTAACGAAGCTGGCGACAATGCAATTTTGATTCAACATGCGATGACAGGTTGGTCTGACGTCCCAGGATGGTGGCCAAATATGGTCGGGCCTGGCCTTGCCTTTGATACAGATAAATACTTCATCGTCTGCCCCAACGTCATTGGTGGATGTCAGGGGAGTACTGGACCTTCAACTATCGCACCCGATGGAAAACGATACGGATCGCGCTTTCCAGCCATCACTATTCGCGACATGGTTGCAGCAGAGATTGCCTTTACCGATGCGATCGGCATTAAGAAATATAAGTTAGCGGTCGGTCCATCCTTAGGTGGAATGCGCTCGCTGGAATGGGCTATCTCCCATCCAGATCGCGTAGAAGCAATCTGCACAATCGGTTCATCTGCCGTTGCAACCGGAGATCAGATCGGAACAGCATCAATTCAAATCCGAGCAATTAAGAGCGATCCATATTTCAATGGAGGCGACTATTACGAACAAGAGCGTGGACCCATTGCTGGCATGGGAATTGCCCGACGTATTGCCCATCTGACATATCGCACCGAGTCAGAGATGGATGTCCGCTTCGGGCGAGAGCTCCAGGGCGATGAGACCGGGCGCTTTGCCGTTGAGTCCTACCTTGACCACCAGGCCGACAAGCTCGCTAAACGCTTTGATGCCAATACCTATATCGCTCTGACTGAGGCGATGAATTCACACGATATTGGCCGCAACCGTGGAGGAGTGGTTGAGGCTTTACGCGCAATCACCATCCCGGTCTTGGTCGTTTCGATCGATACCGACCGCCTCTTCCCACCGCGCCTTCAGGCAGAGATCGCAGACCTTGTTCCGCAGGCGAAAAAATTGGTAACTATTTCCTCAGATTTTGGCCACGACGGCTTTTTAGTCGAATCTGAGGCGATGTCGGCGGCTATTCGCGGTATAATATAGCCATCACTTCGATCGGTTCTAAGAAAAGAATTTCTTAGAAGGTAGATCAAAAACCAAAGGACAATTGTGGCTGTATTTAGTGCGCTCAAAAACAAGGCGAAGAAGGCAACTGCGAAGAAAGCACCTGCCAAAAAGGCTCCAGCGAAGAAAGCTGTAGCGAAGAAGGCACCTGCGAAGAAGGTTGTCGCCAAGAAAGCACCTGTAAAGAAAGCCCCTGCTAAAAAGGTTGTTGCAAAGAAGGCTCCCGCAAAGGTTGAGCTGAAGAAAGTCCTTGACGCTAAAGATGTACAGATGATTGCCGATGCAAAGGCAGCAGTCTCACGCCAGAAGGAAGTCTTGGCAGAGCTAGAAACACGTGGAGTGACATCCCTTGGTCGCATTCCAAAGAAGGCAGATAAAGATTTAGTAGATGAGGCTCGCGCACTTGCGATCACAGTTCCTCAGGTAACAGAGACACTTCGCAAGAAGGGTCTGGGAAGCCCAAGCCGTATCTTGAAGAAGGCTGAATGGGATCTGATTAAGCCTAAGGAAGTACCAGTTGCAGCCGTTCCGGCAGCCAAGGCAGCAGATGGCAAGAAGGTTGTTACCAATATTGATGGCGAAGAAGTTGAACTTGAAGATGTCGAGCTCGAAGATGTTGAGACCCTCGTTGCAGATGTTCTCGAAATCGTTGAAGCAGAAGAAGGAGCCAAGGCCTCTGAGACTCGCACCGTTAACTTAGTAGATGATGCCAAAGCAGAAGATGGCTCATTTGTTCTGCAAGATTCAGATGCAGAGGAAGATGAGAGCGAGAAGACTGAGCGCGCAAAGCATAAGAAGGATCTGGCTAACGTCAATATCGTTCTCGATGCTGTCAGCGCAAAGCGTGCTAACCATCCATACGTTGGCAAGGGCCATGTAGATCCTGAAGATGCAAAGGCGCTGACATTCCGCCAGGTTCAACAGCAACTTTCGATGAATAACTTCACCGAAAAGGGCGCTCGCGTTATTGCAGAGGCGGTCACGCAGGGTTACCTCAAGAATGTTGAAGAGCTCTACGACATCTTTAACGCTGAAGCCCGTCGTATTCAGACAGAGATCAAGCACCTTCCACCTGAGCAGATGGTGATGACCGCTGGTG
>WLGP01000149.1 GCA_009703165.1 Actinomycetota bacterium
ATAAAGGCGGCCTTCATCCGATCTCGATTATTAAGAATGAGATTTCTGACTTCTTTATTGAGCAAGGATTCTCAGTTGAAGAAGGTCCAGAACTCGAATCGGGATGGCTTAACTTCGATGCCCTCAATATTCCAGCAGATCATCCAGCCCGCACAATGCAAGATACATTCTTTATCGAACCAGTTGAATCTGGAATCGTTTTGCGTACACATACATCGCCTGTTCAGATTCGCACGATGCTCGATAAAGAGCCGCCAATTTATGTAATCTGCCCAGGCCGCACCTTTAGAGCAGATGAACTCGATGCCACACACTCACCTGTATTCCATCAGGTGGAAGGCCTTGTCATCGACAAGGGAATCACGATGGCTCACCTGAAGGGTACGCTCGATAATTTTGCGCGCCATATGTTCGGCCCAGATGTAACAACTCGTCTTCGTCCATCCTTCTTCCCATTTACCGAACCAAGCGCCGAGGTAGATATCTACTTCAACGGTCGTTGGATCGAATGGGGCGGATGCGGCATGGTCAATCCACGCGTTCTTGCAACATGTGGCATCGATACAGATCTCTACACAGGTTTTGCATTTGGAATGGGACTTGAGCGCACATTGATGGTGCGCCACGGAATTACTGACATGCATGACATTGTGGAAGGCGACCTTCGCTTCACACGCCAGTTTGGAGTGGGTCTTTAAATGCGCGCTCCTTTATCGTGGATCAAAGAGTTTGTAGATATTCCGACAACAATTACCGCTGAAGAGATTTCAGATGGCCTCATCCGCGTTGGCTTTGAGGTTGAAGAGATCATTCACCAAGGAGCAGATCTCACTGGACCGCTTGTCTTCGCGCAGGTGTTAAGCATTGAAGAGCTGACCGAATTTAAGAAGCCCGTTCGTTACGTGGGACTTGATTGTGGGGAAGGATCAACGCGTTTTGTCATCTGCGGTGCTACTAACTTCGCAGTGGGCGATCTCATTGTTGCAGCCCTTCCTGGAGCAGTTCTCCCTGGAGATTTTGCTATCGCAGCTCGTGAGACGTATGGAAAGACATCCAACGGAATGATCTGTTCTGCTCGCGAACTTGGCCTAGGAGATGATCACTCCGGAATCATGACCTTCGCCCAAGGGTCAGTGACAATTGGTGAGGATGCGATCGCAGGTTTGATGATCAACGATGTCATCTTTGACGTCTCAGTCAACCCTGACCGTGGATACGCGCTAAGTATGCGCGGCATAGCTCGTGAGGTCGCAGCATCCCTTGGTCTTTCATACACGGATCCGGTTGATTCTCTTCGCGGTCTTACCTTCGCCGAAACAGGAAAAGGTGTTTCGGCGAAGATTGCAGATCCATCAACGGCATCAGTCTTCTATCTGCGCACACTTACTAACTTCGATCCCACGGCTACAACACCTTTGTGGATGCGTCGTCGAATCGAAAAGATGGGAATGCGCTCGATCTCCTTGGTTGTGGATGTAACCAACTACGTCATGCTCGAACTCGGACAACCACTTCACGCATTTGATAAATCTAAGATCAAGGGCGGCCTCACCATCAAGCGCGCAGGAAGGGCTCAACCGTTTACAACGTTAGACGGTCAGGTTCGCCAACTCCATCCCGATGACTTGATGGTCTGTGATGACGAGCAACCATTGGCACTTGCTGGAACCATGGGCGGCGCATCATCTGAAATCTCAGAGACGACAACAGAGATTGCACTAGAAGCTGTTCGCTTTGATCCAGTATGTATCGCCAAGAATTCACGTCGCCATAAGTTGTCATCTGAAGCATCGCGGCGCCTAGAACGTAGCGTTGACCCATCACTGGCAGAGTTTGCCTCTGCTCGCTTTGTCCAACTTCTGACCGAGAACAGCTCAGCCCAGCACGTAGCGACAGTTGTTGATGGTAAGCCACTCTACGCACCTGTCATGAAGCTCGATCCTGCATATATCTCTCGCATCCTTGGTATCGACATTGCGCCGGTAAAGATTGCAGAGCTCCTACGTGTAGTCGGTTGTGATGTTGATGAGAAGACATTTGAGGTCGATCCTCCATCATGGCGCTGGGATTTGCTTACCCCTGCAGATTTAGCAGAGGAAGTAGCGCGCATGATTGGCTATGACAAGATTCCATCAATCTTGCCACCGCGACCACTTCATGCATCTTTAACTCCTACTCAGAAGCGCCGCCGCGCGGTTGCAACGATGTTGGCAGCTCGTGGTTTAGCCGAGGTTCAAACCTTCCCCTTTACTAATCAAGAGACGATCGACTTTATGGGATTCGTGGGGGAGCGCGCGTCAACCTATGCCATCGCAAATCCGATGTCTGAAGAATTTCCTTTGATGCGAGTGCATTTAGTTCCAGGTCTTATCGAAGTTGCCGCCCGCAATATCTCACGTGGTGCAAAAGACTTTGCCATCTTTGAGATGGGTTCAATCTTTAGAAGTTCACAGAAGTTAGTCGATGGCATATTCCCTGAGATTGGCTCTCGCCCCTCTGCAGATGTGATTAAAGAGATATACGCAAGCGTTCCTCCACAAGGATTCCATGTTGCTGGATTGCTCGTAGGCAAGGTTGAGAATGAAGATTGGCAAGGTTCTTCTCGTTCTTACGGGTGGCAAGACGCAATCGCAGCAGCATCAGATATTCTCGATCTCTGTCATCTGCCGTGGACAATCGCGCGCAGCGAATTTGCGCCGTGGCATCCAGGACGTTGCGCTGAATTGATCGTCGATGGCAAAGCGGTAGCTCATGCTGGAGAACTACACCCACGAATAATCGCCAAGTACGGCCTGCCTCCACGAAGTGCTGCATTTGCTGTGGCCCTCAGTGCGCTCCCTGAATCACCACGAGTTCGCCCAACAACTGTTGGCACAATGCCGGCAGCTCTTCAGGATGTAGCCCTTATCGTTGATGAAAAGGTCGCCGCCTCCGATGTTGAAAGCGCACTGCGTAAGGGGGCTGGACCTCATCTTGAATCAATCACACTCTTTGATCGCTACGACAAGATCGGTGATGGCAAAGTTTCACTAGCCTTCGCCTTGGTCTTTAGAGCACCGGATCG
>WLGP01000015.1 GCA_009703165.1 Actinomycetota bacterium
GAGAGTCAGACCCTTACCCGTGCCAGCAACTGAGCGTGCAATCAGCTTTCCGACATCAGTTGATCCGGTAAATGCGATCTTATTGATTCCTGGGTGGTTAACGATTGCAGCACCTGTTGCACCATCGCCGGTAACGATATTGACCACACCTGCTGGAAGTTCTGCCTGCTGACAGACTTGCGCAAAGAGAAGTGCCGTCAGCGGTGTTGTCTCTGCTGGCTTTAATACAACTGTATTTCCTGTTGCAAGTGCTGGTGCAACTTTCCACGCAAGCATCAGTAGCGGGAAGTTCCACGGAATAATTTGTCCAACAACGCCGTATGGTTTTGGATTAGCGCCAACACCTGCATGCTCTAACTTGTCGGCCCAGCCTGCGTGGTAGAAAAAGTGTGCAGCAGATAATGGAATATCAATATCGCGCGTTTCACGAATAGGCTTTCCGTTATCCATTGTTTCAAGAACGGCAAATTCACGAGCACGCTCTTGCATGATGCGCGCGATGCGATAGAGATACTTGCCGCGCTCAGATGGAGCCATCTTCGACCAGACCTTAAGGCCTTCTTTAGCAGCCTTTACAGCCTTATCAATGTCTGTCTTCTCAGCGTATGCAACCTTTGCAAGGACTTCTTCAGTTGCAGGATTGATTGTTGTAAATGTCTTACCTGATTTAGGGGCTACAAACTTGCCGCCGATAAAGAGTTTATAGACAGGATCGATCGTGACAATCGCCTTAGATTCAGGTGCGCTGGAGTACTCAAATGTCATTTTCTATTCCTCTGCTTAATCTAACGTCACGTAATTAGCTCCGCCGTAATGGCCAGAGGTCAGCTTCTGTCGTTGCATCAAGAGATCATTGAGCAGAGCACTTGCTCCAATTCGGAATAACCCTGGATTGAGCCATTCATCTCCTGCAGTCTCTTTTACAAGAACTAATTGTTTGATTGCATCTTTTGTTGTTCTGATTCCACCTGCAGGCTTTACGCCAATGCGCACACCTGTCATCTCATAGAAATCACGGACTGCTTCAAGCATGACAAGAACAACGGGGGCAGTTGCAGCAGGTGCGACCTTGCCGGTACTTGTCTTGATGAAATCTGCGCCCGCTGCCATCGCTAGAAAGCTCGCCTTGCGCACGTTGTCATAGGTAACGAGTTCACCAGTCTCAAGGATGACCTTGAGGTGGGCCTTCTCCCCGCATAGCGATTTAATGTAAACGATTTCACTAAAGACCTTTTCGAGATCTCCTGAGAGGAAGGCGCCGCGATCGATCACCATATCGATCTCAGTTGCACCGTTGGCGATCGCATCCTTTGTATCGCGCTCTTTTACCTCAAGGGACGCTCGGCCAGATGGGAATGCTGTTGAGACTGCAGCAACCGGAATATCACGGCCACCACTTTCATCGAGATGTTTACGAGCAACAGTCACCATATCGTTGTAGACACAGATTGCACCGACATGAGGAACTGTTGGATCGGTGGGATCTGGGCGAATTGCTTTATTACAAATTGCTTTTACTTTTCCGTCGGTATCTGCACCTTCAAGAGTTGTTAGATCGATCATGCTAATTGCCATATCGATCGCCCATTTTTTACTTGCAGTCTTAATGCTTCGGGTTGCAAGCATTGCAGCACGTGCATCAGCGCCGACTTGATCTACAGGAGAGAGAGTCTTGAGAAATCCCTTGATCGAAGCGAGCGAGCCATCTGTGAGGGCTCCAGCTGTTGTGACCATGACCTCATCTTAACCTTGTAGCCTCTTACTGAGAAGTCCCTTTTTCGTTAAACTCACGCGTATGAAGCCAACTCCGATAGTTCTTGACTGCGATCCAGGCCACGATGATGCACTTGCCATGATTCTGGCCGCCTATAACCCGGCGATAAATCTTTTAGGCATCACAACAGTCTCAGGTAACGGAATCATTGCCAAGGTCACGCAGAACGCTCTATCAATCTGTGCGCTGGCAAAGATTAACGTTCCAGTTGCAGAAGGTGCTGGCAATGCAATCCTTGGTTACATCGAGGCGGCTACTGATATTCATGGAGAGACCGCACTCGATGGTGCGCCCCTTCCTCCTGCTGCATTTGAACTCGAGAAAATTTCAGGTGTGGATCTGATCGCAAAGATCGTTCGTGAACATCCCGAAAAGGTAACTCTTGTTGCAACAGGGCCACTGACAAATATCGCGCTCTTCCTCAAGCTCTATCCAGAGCTACGTAGCAACGTTGCAGAGATTGTCTTCATGGGTGGAAGTGCATCCCGTGGAAACCGCACACCGTATGCAGAGTTCAATATCTGGATGGATCCAGAGGCGGCAGATGTTGTGATGAAGTCAGGCATTCCTCTGACCATGTGTGGCCTAGATGTCACTCACCAGGCTCTGGTTACAAAGCCCATCTTTGCCAAGTTAGAGCAGATGGGTACCGAGCTATCTAAGACAGTTATCGGCCTCCTGAAGTTCTTCGCCTCAACATATGACGAAGTCTTTGAGATGCCAGATCCACCACTTCACGACCCTGTGGCAGTTGCGCTTTTGATCGATCGCACAGTCGTTAAAACACGACGTTCAAATGTAGAGATCGAACTCAATGGAAAATTTACGCGCGGAGCAACAGTTGTTGATATCTATAACCGCAGCGGATCTGCTGCAAATGTAGATGTCGCCCTTGAACTTGATTTTGATAAGTTCTGGTCGATGATGCTAGATGCCGTTGAGAAAGCCGGTAAGGCTTAATCTACCGCTCGCCCATTGGCCTTATCGAAGGCGATGATCTCGCGAAGTGCATCGATAGATGTATTGAGCAAGATATCTAGAGGCGGCATTGGCTCTTTCGCATGAACCATCATGACGCCACCTGCACGTACACGAAGCATTGAAGCGATCACAAAGAGGGCAGAGGCCTCCATCTCTGAACAGATTGCTCCGCCAATCTCCCACGCCTTCCAGCGGTTAAGAAGATCTGCAGCAACGCCCATCCGCTCAGGTTCATGTTGGCCGTAGAAGGAATCTTTCGACTGTGTAATTCCGATGCGATAGCGCGCCTTATTCTTCTCAGCTGCGCGCTTAATGGCCATCACCAGATCAATATCTGCAACGGCTGGAAATTCAATCGGCATGTAATGCTTTGATGTTCCTTCATCGCGGATGGCGGCAGAGATGATTGCTAACTCGCCCGAGACGCTATCTGGCTGAATGTGTCCTGAAGTTCCTACGCGGATAAAGGTATCTGCACCCACGCGAACGAGCTCTTCCAGAGCAATTGCTGCAGATGGGCATCCAATACCTGTCGATGTAACTGAGACTTTTACTCCATCGAGATAACCGGTCCATGTGTTGTACTCACGATTGGTAGCAACATGTACAGGGTTATCAAAGAGCGCGGCGATTGGTTCGCATCGACCTGGATCTCCAGGAAGGAGAATGTACTTTCCGACATCACCCTTTTTTAATTGGATGTGATACTGCTTCTCATCGTTAAGCATTCTTATCTCCCTTGATTAATTCACGCACTGCCAATACTGCTGTCTCGATCAACGGTTCAAGTGAACCGAGTTCGCCTTCACCGTGCATCACCATGATGCCACCTGCACGCACTCGCAGCATAGATGCCAGGACGAAGAGCGTTGAGGCCTCCATCTCAGAGCAGATAGCCCCGCCAATCTCCCACGCCTTCCAACGATCAAGTAGGCGTTGCGTAACACCTGAGTGCTCTGGCTCCACCTCACCATAGAAAGAATCTTTTGATTGCGAAATTCCTACGCGATGAGCCAGACCTTTATCTGTTGCCGCCTTACGCAGGGCTTGTACAACTTCGTAATGAGCGACAGCTGGAAAATCTGCAGGCATGTAGTGAAGTGAAGTTCCTTCATCACGAATTGCAGCGCTGACAATGGCAAGTTCGCCTGACTTTGTTCCTGGTTGGATTGATCCTGAAGTTCCTACGCGGATAAATGTCTTTGCTCCGACTCGGACTAATTCTTCCATAGCGATGGCTGATGATGGGCAACCGATTCCAGTTGAGGTAACAGAGACCTTCACGCCATCGAGATAACCTGTATATGTCACATACTCTCGATTAGTGGCGATGTGCTTGGCGTCATCAAAGTGTCGGGCGATGACTTCAGCTCGTCCAGGATCTCCCGGCAAGAGAACGTACTCGCCTACATCGCCTTCTTTAAGATGGATATGGTGCTGGAGTTGGCTCATATCGTGCTCACCCTTTCGATGAAGAAATCCATAAATGCATCGATATTAACTTCCATTGCAACCTTGGCATTGGGTGCCTTACCGGTGGCGTTGAAGTGATCTGCCGAAATCTTCGCCGTTGTAAATTCGCCGTGGAGTTCGATATCGACGTAGTAATCACGGAAAGTCACCAAATCTGGCTTTACTAAGATCGCAGCTGCAAGTGGATCGTTGATCGCACAGCCTTGGATGCCTTGATATTCGGCGTGAAACTCCATGTAGAAGGCGGTTGAGCGATCGATAAAGGTGCGGATATCTTCGCGGGCGCTATCAAGTCTTGCAACGTGTGCCTTTGTAAAGAGACATTGATAGGTGACATCTAGCGGAATGATGGTCAGATCAATTCCAGAGCGCAAGAGAATATCGAAGCTCTCCGGGTCACAGAAAACGTTGTACTCAGATGATGGCGTTGCATTGCCAGGATAGTGAATTGTTCCTGCCATTGAGACTACGTTCTTTATCTTCTTGCGCAGCGTTGGTTCTTTTAACAAGGCAAGGGCGAGGTTTGTTACCGGGCCGATACATAAAATCGTGATCTCACCAGGATTGGCATTGACGATATCGATGATGAGATTTGCCGCATTCTCTTGAATCACCTGAGTCTTTGGTTCAGGCAAGATTGCGTGTCCTAGACCGGTATCTCCATGAGTCTCTTCGGCAATCGATAGCGCACGCACTAGCGGCTCAGTTGCACCCATCGCCACGGGAATATCCTGCATTCCAAGTAACTCAACTAATTTAAGGGCATTGGTTGTGCACTTTTCAACGCTGGTATTTCCATGTGTAACAGTGATAGCCTGAAGTGAGATCTCCGGCATCGCTTTGAGCAAGATAAAGGCGAGAGCGTCATCAATTCCTGGATCTGTATCAAGAATGACTTTCATCTGCGACCTCGTCTCTCTCTTCTTTATGAAAACCTAAGCCAAAACATGAGATAAGTGTGGCAAGAGCGGTCGCTGCTGTCATGAAGTAGAAGCCGGTCCAGCCATCGAATTCTTCGACAATGAAGCCGCTGGCGGTGCTGCCAATGGTGATTCCTATAGATATTGCCGCCCCCAAGAGAGCGAAAGATTCATTGAGCCGGCTCAGTGGCACCAGCTCTTTCATAAATGCATTGGCAGAGATGAGGGCTGGTCCAATTGCAATTCCCGAAACGATAATCCAGAAAGCGATCGTATCTAGATCTTGGAAGAAGAGAATTCCTGATGTACAGACTGTCATTACCGCTAGCGAGACAGAATATCTGACGGTGCTCGAGATTTTCCAATGGATAAATCCATAGATCAGACCAGAGACTGCACTTCCCAATGGATAGAGCCCGACCCAAAGGCCGCCATCTGATGCCCGGCCACCTTCTTTTGCTACAGCGATAATGACGACAAAGTTAGATCCGAAGAGGAGTCCCATCGCTACCAATGAGAGCAAGAGTGATTTCACATATGGAATAGCCAAGATCCCACGGCCATGATCATCTTCAACTTTGGCAAAGCCGCCGTGATCCGTGCTCGTTATTGCAAGCCCAATACCACCAATGACGAGAAAGACGATTCCGGCTAAGAGCGGAGATTGAGAACCGTAGAGAGAGAAGAGGAAGCCGGCAAGAGCTGGGCCGACAACGAAGGCGGTCTCATCAAATACTGACTCAAGTGAGAGCGCAGAACTTAACTCTTTCTCATCCTTAATCGATCGGCTCCAACGCGTTCTTGTGTAGCTGCCGAAGTTTGGAAAGGTTGCCCCGCAGAGTGCGGCAAGTGCAAAGAGGGCCACTATCGAATTATCGATCACGTAAAGAAGCCCCAGCGTCGCAACTGCATTGATGAGAGTTACTGGCAATAGAACTGATCTAGTTCCAAATTGATCTGCAAGTTTTCCGATGCGCGGACTCACTACTGCACCGGCTAAGGTGTAGAAGGCTGAGGTAATTCCAGCGATAGCAAAGGAATCCCTAACATCTGATACTAAAAATACAATCGCCACGGTATTCATCGCCATAGGAACTCGGCCAAGGGCCCCGAATCCAAATGTTGATGTAGCGTGAGGTTTGCGCATTATTGACGCGTAAGACCCAGCCAAGACTTCCTCAGTTTCTCTCTTTTTCTCTGGATTTAAAAATAGACTAGAAAATTAGGAGTCTATTTCTTGCTGCCACTTGAGCAGAATGTCGAACGCTTTATCGAAACTATCAACAACATGTCCTGCATCTTCAACACAACCGCGGACAAAGAGGTTGATGCCTTTTCCATCAATCATATTACGATCACGGATCACGCGAGTATCGGTAACTAGACCGATCATGCCCTTCTTGGTCTTGTCATGGCGCATCTCTGCCCAGAAGATTCCAATCTCGCTTGCAGTACCGTCATCGACCATCGGACCATCAAGGAGAGCTAAGACAACGTTTGCGCCAAGTACCTCTCTGGCATCGGTATCGAAGATGAACTTCGGGGTTACAGGATCAGGAAGTGGGATCTCGTGTGGAACAAAGACCTCCATGCCAGCATCGCGCATTCTCTTTGCACATTGATCGATATATGCGCGCTCGTACGGTGTAAAGAGTGGACCTGCAAAGTAGATCTTCATAGTTAGTACATCACAGTCTTGGTCAGATGGTGTGGCCAGTGAGTTGCGTGATAGGTCTTCCAGAAACGGAAATCTACCTGCGGTTGAAGAAGTGGATCCATCCCTGGGCGGCGCTTATTGATCTCTTCAGTTAACTTTGCAATGACGTAGATAGAGCTTGCTCGTAACTCAATCTCAGCTGCGCTATCGCGCTTTACCTCAACGAGTCCATTGATCTGTTTTTCAAGTTCAGGGGCGTATTCAAAGATTCCCATCACACGAAGTCCAACTGGAACGATGTAATCTGCAAAGGCAGATAACTTCTCGGCATCTTCTAACTTCCAGGCACCTCGTGGCGATAGCGCTAAGTGCATCCCCCAGATTCCTAGTTGAGCAAGTTTGTAGATGTGGACCTCTGACCCTTGATAGAGGCTGACATCGCGAAAGCGTGGAAATTCAGTTGTCAGGCGCTCAAGGAGGCCATCTCCATCTGCATAGAGGCGAGGAGCACATGAGCGGACAAAGTTCGAATAACGCCCCTGATACTTTTCAACTAGTACGCGACCGACTTCATTAAAGAGAACCACGCGCTCATCGAGCATCGGCATCTCGATAGTTCCAGCAAAGACTGATTCAAGGTCCTTACGGGTTACCTTTGCAAGATACTCACCACTAAAGAATGGAATCCCTGAGTTGACTGCTCGATGTAGGCAGGCCAACATCGCTTCAGAGTCACACCAGCGCTTTCCCATGTAATCAGTCTCAAACTTCACGCCAGTTGAAAAATCTGTGAATGCAAAGTTCATCGTGTTTACAACAAGGGTGAAATCCATGATGACATCTGGATCGTTACCAAAATCAAAGAGCATTGAGCCATCAGGCTTGGCAAACTCTTCATAGGCCATCCAATTGGCGACCTCTGCGATCTTGTCGTGATTTACCCGCACAAGTTCTGCAGCCTTAACTACCGGTTGCACACTTGCCAGGACAGGCGTATTCCAATTTACAGTCATGGGCATACTCTCTATTCGGAGCCGCGGCGATAAGGCATACCTGCCATGGCCGGCGGGGTAAGCCGCTGGGCCAAGAAGGTAAGAACTATCAGCGTTGCAAAGTTAGGGAAGACAGTGACGAACTCTTGTGGAATTACATCAACGCGTTGATGAATCCAGATTGCTACGAGCATGATCACTGCCGAGATTGCACCTGGCTTCCATTGACGAGAGATTGAGTAGTAGAGCGTAAGAACAGCTGCAACGATTCCACCGACAAGAATCAGTGACATCACAGATTCACTCTGACGCACACGTAGCGCATCGGTAAATCCAAAGAGAATCGATCCAGCAAAGACGCCACTTGGCTTCCAGTTACCGAAGATAACGGTTGCCAATCCGATAAAACCTCGTCCTGCAGTCTGTCCTTCGCGGTAGACAGAGGATGCAACGAGGGCAAGGTATGCGCCACCAAGAGATGCGAGCATTCCTGAGATCGAAATTGCGATGTAGCGAATGTGATAGACGTTGATTCCAAGTGACTCAGCTGCCATTGGATTCTCACCTGAAAAGCGCATCCGCAGACCAAACTTGCTGCGCCAGAGGATCCACGATGTCAGTGGTACGAGAAGAAGGAGAGCAATCGTTACAAGAGAGACATCCTTTGTAAGGCCATGGAGAATTCCTGCAAGATTTGAGATGAAGAAGATGTTCTGCGCATCAATGCTCTCAAGAACGGGAGCGATGATTGGGATCGTAAATGTAGGGAAGGAATCAACTGGAGGTGAGACTGTTCTATCTCCACCTACAGGAGGGAAGAAGACGCCAGAGAGATAGCGTGCACCACCTGCTGCGATGAGGTTGATCGCAAGGCCTGAGACTGCCTGATCAATTCCAATCTTGACTGTCAGAATTGCATGGAAGAAGCCAGATGCCAATCCAAAGATTGCAGCTGCGACAAAGCCCATAAGTGGACCATGGAGATATCCAAACCATGCTGCCGTCCACGTTCCAACAATCATCATTCCTTCAAGACCGATGTTGATCACACCGGCGCGTTCAGCCCAAAGCCCACCAAGGCCTGCCATCAATAGAGGAATCGCAAAGCGAAGAGTCGCCCCAGATGTTCCTGGAGATGAAATATCTGTAGCTCCTGTCAGGCTTTCGACGAGGGCGATAATGAAGAAGAGTCCTGCAATCGCTATCGTGATGCGGGCAGGTGAGGTAAAGAATTTTTTAACCTTACCCTTAGCTTGCACATCTTTCTTAGTATCGGTAGCCATTACTTGGACTCCTTTGCAAGTTCAACATTTACCTTGCCGACAGCGCGCTGCTGCTGGCGGAGGTTGATGCGCGCTACAACTTCATATGCAATAACAATGGAGAGAACGATTGTTCCCTGCATAACAATGACAATTTCTGGAGGTACTCCTTCATATTCGAGTACTGGTGCTGCTCGTTCGAGGAAGGACCACAAGAATGCGGCGAAGAAGATGCCGACTGGATGGTTTCGTCCAAGGAGAGCTAGCGAGAGACCCGTGAAGGCAAAGCCTGAAGGAAATGCCATGCTGTATGAATGGGTATCTGAAAGAAGAGTTCCGAGTCCAACCAACCCTGCGATCGCACCTGAAAGAACTGTCGTAATAAAGATCATTCCTGGAGCATTAACGCCACTTGATCTCGCTGCGCGGAAAGATAGCCCAGTTGCTCGCAAGTTGAAGCCGAAGACCGTCTTGTTGAGCATGATCCAGTACGCAATACCTACAAGGATTGCAACGAAGAGGAATGAGTAAACCTCTCCATTGAACATCTTAAATGTTGGCATCTGACCGCTGACTGGGATCGGCCTGGTCTGCACGTTCTGCGATCCTTCAGGGAGAATTCCAAGAAGATTCTCACCGAGCAAAAATGCAATGATTGCTGCAGCGATAAAGTTGAGCATGATGTTGCTGATGACTTCAGAGACGCCGCGTCGTACCTTGAGATAGCCGGCGATTGCAGCCCAGAGACCACCTGCAAGCATTGCAGTAATAACAATGAGCAAAACATGGAGTACGGGAGGCAGACTCACAGCTGCACCGACTACTGCGCCAAAGAATGCTCCCATTCGATATTGACCATCAATACCAATGTTAAAGAGAAGCATCTTAAATCCGATTGCAGCAGCTACGCCTGCAAGATAGTAAGCAGTAGTCTGATTGAGCTCTGAGACAAGGTTACGTGGATCAAAGCCGTAAGAGATCATCACTTGGAAGATCTCGATCGGATTGGCACCACGTAGCATCAAAATGATTGAGACCAAGAGTACCGAGCTAAGAATTGCAGCTAGTGGGGCAACTGTCCCCCAGAAAATTCGATCTTTCTTCATGCGCTCTTTGCTCCAGTCATTGCTAGACCAAGTTCTTCTGGTGTTGTCTTTGATGGATTAAGAATTGAAACGATAGAGCCGCCATAAATAACTGCAATTCGATCAGAGAGCGAGAAGAGCTCCTCAAGATCTGCTGAAATCAAAAGCACTCCGGCTCCTGCAGAGCGCGCCTTCATCAAGTGATCCCAAATAATTGCCTGCGCACCGACATCTACACCACGCGTAGGTTGGGCTGCCACGATCAACTTTGGATCACCGCTGAGCTCGCGACCCACGATGAACTTCTGCTGGTTACCTCCAGAGAGAGCGCTTGCCAATACGTTGACGCCAGGTGTGCGAACATCGAACTCTTCGACAACTCGCTTGGAATCTTCTGCAGCAGCAGCCTTATTGACCCAGATTCCCTTTGACATTGGAGAAGCAAATTGATGGCCAAGAATTCTGTTCTCCCACAATGGTGCCGACATCAGCAGACCATCGCGCTGGCGATCTTGTGGAATATAGGCAACTCCTGCATTACGAATATCTTTTGTTGCAGTCTTTGATGCATCTAGACCTAGAACTTCAACTGATCCA
>WLGP01000150.1 GCA_009703165.1 Actinomycetota bacterium
CGGTGAAGATGTAGAGAACATTCTTCTTAAACTTTTGCAGGCGGCAGATTACGATGTGAAGAAGGCTGAGACCGGAATCATCTACATCGATGAAATCGATAAGGTTGCCCGCAAATCAGAGAATCCTTCGATCACACGCGATGTATCAGGTGAAGGCGTGCAGCAAGCCCTTCTGAAGATTCTCGAAGGAACAGTTGCATCTGTTCCACCTCAAGGTGGACGTAAGCACCCACATCAAGAATTTATTCAAATTGATACAACAAATGTTCTCTTTATCGTTGGTGGAGCATTTGCCGGTCTCGATAAAATCATCGAAGCGCGTAGCGGTTCAGCTAGCGTTGGCTTCAATGCAACTTTGCAATCACAAGAAGAGAAGAACTCAAAAGATTTCTTTGCAGATGTGATGCCTGAAGATCTCCTTAAGTTTGGAATGATTCCTGAATTCATTGGTCGTCTTCCAGTAATCACAAGCGTTGAGAACCTCGATAAGCCGGCTCTCATGCAGATCCTTACCGAGCCACGTAATGCTTTAGTTAAGCAGTACCAGCGCCTCTTCGATCTCGACGATGTTCATCTTGAATTTGATTCAGATGCTCTCGAGGCGATTGCTGACCTTGCCCTCAAGCGTGGCACCGGTGCACGCGGCCTTCGCGCGATTATGGAATCAGTCCTTCTCTCTGTGATGTATGACGTACCTAGCCGCAGCGATGTAGCCAAGGTAGTCATCAATAAGGCGTGCATCACAGATTCAGCTACCCCTGAATTGATCATGCGCACAGGTGATATTCCAAAGCGAGCAACCCGTCGCGACAAGGGCACGCAAGAGAAGAGCGCATAAATAAACTAGACTCCACCCCATGTCAACCGAGGCCACACATGGGCGCGAACTAGCTGCAAGCTTTATACCTGCAGATATCGAAGCACCCCTGTATCAAAAGTGGCTCGATGCTGGATATTTCACGGCAGATGCAGCGTCAAAGAAAGAACCTTTCACAATTGTTCTGCCGCCTCCCAACGTAACGGGCGTTCTCCACATCGGCCACGCCCTCGATCAAACGTTGCAAGATTGCCTTTCACGGATGAAGCGTATGAAGGGTTTTGAAGTTCTCTGGCTTCCTGGAATGGATCACGCGGGTATTGCAACGCAGAACGTTGTTGAAAAACAGTTAGCAAGTCAAGGAAAGTCACGCCATGATCTTGGGCGCGAAGCTTTTCTTGAAAAGGTGTGGGAGTGGAAGGCTGAATCTGGAGGAGCAATCCTTGATCAGATGAAGCGTATGGGCTCAGGCGTTGACTGGACTCGTGAGCGTTTCACGATGGATGAAGGAATGTCCAACGCAGTTGTCTCAATCTTTAAGAAGATGTACGACGCTGAACTTATCTATCGCGCAGAGCGAATCATCAACTGGTGTCCACGTTGCCTTACAGCTCTCTCAGATATCGAGGTCGAACATAGTGATGATGCTGGAGAACTAGTCTCCATTCGATATGGCTATGGTGCAGATGCAATCGTTGTTGCAACAACTCGAGCAGAGACAATGCTTGGTGATACAGCTGTTGCCGTTCATCCAGAGGATGAGCGCTACAAGCACCTCATTGGAACTTCTGTCGAGGTACCACTTGTAAATCGCATGATCCCTATCGTGGGGGATGAGCATGTTGATCCTGCATTTGGTACCGGCGCCGTGAAGGTAACTCCAGCACACGATGTCAATGACTTTGAAATCGGCCAACGCCATAACCTTCCAACTCTTGTCATCCTTGATGCAGCAGGAAAGGTCATCGGCACAAATACTGCATTTGATGGCCTTGACCGCGCAGAAGCACGTAAGGCAATTGTTGAAGCGCTTCGCCAAGAAGGTCGCATCGTTGCCGAAAAGCGTCCATATATTCACGCTGTTGGACATTGCTCACGTTGCGATACAACTGTTGAACCACGTCTATCTAAGCAATGGTTTGTAAAGGTTGCACCAATGGCAAAGGCATCGGCAGATGCTGTGCGCAATGGAACTGTAAAGATTGAGCCAGCAGCTCTTGAACCTCGTTACTTCGAGTGGGTAGATAACATGCATGACTGGTGTATCTCTCGCCAGTTATGGTGGGGACATCGTATCCCTGTTTGGTATGGACCAAATGGTGAAGTCGTAGTTGTCGGTCCCGGCGAATCTGCACCGGATGGTTGGGAGCAAGATCCTGATGTTCTTGATACCTGGTTCTCATCGGGTCAATGGGCATTTTCTACGATGGGCTGGCCTGAAAAGACTGCCGATCTTGCCAAGTTTTATCCAACAAGTGTTCTCGTAACAGGCTATGACATTCTCTTCTTCTGGGTTGTACGCATGATGATGATGTCGACCTTCGCAATGGATGGCGTCCCGCCATTTAAAACAATTATGTTGCACGGCTTGGTACGCGATCAGTTCGGCAAGAAGATGTCAAAATCTCGTGGAAACGTTATTGATCCCATCGAATTTATGGATAAGTACGGCGCAGATGCTCTTCGCTTCACGCTGGCTCGCGGTGCCAACCCAGGTACCGATCAGGCGCTTGCTGAAGATTGGATCGGCGGATCTCGAAACTTCGCTACCAAGTTATGGAATGCAACTCGCTTTGCCATGATGAATGGTGCACATACACATGGCGAACTACCCGCATTTGATTCACTCAACGCCATTGATCGCTGGATACTCTCTCGCCTCAATGAAACGATCGCAGAGGCAGATGCACTTCTCGAAAGCTATGAGTTCTCACGCGCCTGCGAATTGATCTATCACTTCGCTTGGGATGATCTCTGCGATTGGTATCTCGAGCTTTCAAAAGAGACATTCGCATCTGATCAACAGGCGGCATCACGGCGCGTCCTTGGACACGTTCTTGATCAGTTAATGCGCCTACTTCATCCAGTCATGCCATTTATCACCGAAGAACTCTGGTGCACATTAACTGGCGGGCAGAGCCTCATGGTCGCGCCGTGGCCACAAGCCAATTCATCGCAGATTGATAAGAGCGCAGAGAAGACAATTGCCTCACTGCAAGAAGTTGTCACCGAGGTCCGTCGC
>WLGP01000151.1 GCA_009703165.1 Actinomycetota bacterium
AGATGCATCCGCATTGACATTGCATGTGCTTGTTTCTTGCCGCGAAGAGTTGACTCTGTATATCGGCGAAACTCACTTGCTTGAACTTCATCGGCATATGCATTCGGTAAAAGTCTGCGAAGTACTTCATCTTCTGGGGGCGAATCATGTGAAGTAATTCCCACCAGTGCAGCAAGTGGATCTTCATGGCCATGATCGACGCGTTCAGAGAGCAGCTCAATGAGCTGCTCAATCAGATTAAGGAGGACATCACGCTCGCTCTCGGCAAATTCTGCGACATATGAATTCTCGCCGTGGCGGTGAAATCCCTTTTCTTGGTTCATAGCGCTTGATCTCCGCGCTGCAGGGTTGCCCATAATCCGTACTCATGGAGCATCGCTACATCGTGCTCCATCTCTTCACGCGTTCCGGTAGAGACAACTGCCTTACCTTCAGTATGAATCTTCATCATCAACTCGTGCGCTTTTTCGCGGGGATAGCCAAAGAGCTCCATCAATACATACGTCACATATGTCATCAAATTAACTGGGTCATCCCAGACGATGGTGACCCACGGTGTATTGCCCGAAAAGATTGCAGCAATCTCTTCTTCGATCTTTGTCGTTGTCTTTACCATCACCGGATAATGATAGAGAAGGCGCCGCTTGCTAGGGCAGGCCACGTGCTATCTGCAGCAACTAAAATTTGGAATGCGCTGATGCTCCGTGACTGAGCAGCCACTGTGAAGGTAAATGCGCCTTGAGCATCGGTAGTGGTTTGCCCAATGACTTTGCCATTACTTGCCACCAAGCTCAGCGTTACGCCAACTGCACGAGGTAGAACTGTTCCCGAGATAGTAAACGGTGCACCGCTTCTTACCGAGGTCGGTGGGTTCACAATGATATTTCGTGAGACCGAGACTGATACAGGAGTTGTCGCAGAAGCCTCTCGCTCCCACGTTGCCTCTGTAACAACTTGAATCGAGACAGATCTACCGATCAGCATCGGAATTGAGTACTTTCCATCAACACCTGTCGTACCTGTTGTCAGAGTACGCGTCGTTCCATCCGCGTATTTACCTTCGACCTTAAATGGAAGAAGTGCTACAGGAGATTTATCTTTGAGAGTAATCACTCCAGAGACTGTCACTGGATTACCGTAAGAAATCTTATTGCTTGAAAGAGTCATCGTTGACTCTAAAGGAGATGGCGCAATCTGCTTTGCAACTTCACGGATAGCAACCATTGCAAGTGGTTCTTCCTGGCCGATAACCCATTGAGCTGCGCCACCCAAGCGATATTTGGCAACTAACTTGGCGCGCTCAGAGAAACTCTGCGCATTTTGATGCCACGCAGTTCGACTTGCCGTACATGTTGTTGAGAGTCCACCACTGGTCTGGCCTGTGTAGTCACGCTTATATGAGAACGTTACTTCGCCAAATTTTTCGTTATAAATTGGCACTGCGCCATAGGTTGCCGCAATCGTTGCAGCATTTCGCATGAGAAATGTTCCGGGCTTTGCCGAAGGCGTAATTACCTTTGCCAGGTTTGCCGGGCATACTCCCTCAACCTTTGTCACCCAATCTTTTCCATATCCTGGTAGACCTAAAAAGACTTTTGATGCCGGCATGATTGAGACTGCATATTTAACTGTCTTCTCAGTCCATGCAAGCGGACCAATCGGTCCAGGTCGCGAACTCGAATAGTCATACGTCATGATGCGAAGGCGATCAATGTATGGGGCAATATCTGCCCAGGCATAGACGAAGTAGCCCTTCTGCTTCTCTGCAGGGTTAAAGAGATATGGAGTTGTCATGGAGAGGAGCTTGTTCTGCGCGCGTAGAGCAGCGCTGAGTTCTTTCACGAAGATCACCCAATTTGGAGCAGTTGCCTTCCATGTCGATGGTGGATCGATAAATGCAAAGCCTTCAAAATCTAAATCAATACCGTCGTAATTCTGTGAATTAACCGTTGCAACAATCGCATCGACAACCTGCTTGCGAGTAACTGGTTTAGAGATTAAGTTTGCAAGCATTAACTTTTCAGTTCCATCAGTAATTGTTGGAATGAGCTTCATGCCGGCATTTCTCAAAGCCGCTAGCGGTGTTTCAATCGGAATGCTTGGATTTCCAGTCTTATATAGATCGACAACGACAGGTCTCTTCGTTCTTCCGTCATATCGCAACGTGTACCAGAAGGGCATAATCTCGCCGATCAAATCTGCATTGGAGAGAACAGCAGGAAGATATGTACTCATTGAATAGTACGGAAGCCAGCCAGTGAGAATCTTGCGCGGTGGATTGTCGGCGCGAGCGGTATCAACAAAGTGAATAGGCGCAATAAGAATTGTGAGAGCTAGAAAGACTCTAAGGGTGGGAAGTCGCTTCATTCCGATTCTTTTTTATGGGGAAGGGATTCGAATATCTCTTTACAAGCTGGGCAGATTGGGTACTTCTCAGGATCGCGCGATGGAACCCACTTCTTGCCGCATAGTGCGCGAACTGCCTTTCCTGTCATGGCAGATTCGACGACCTTTTCCTTCTTGATGTAATGGGCGAAGCGATCGTGGCTACCTTCATCATCTTCAACTTCGGGGCGGGTCAGTAGATCGGTATCTCCATCAAGAGAGAGATCTCGAGTGCCACGACTGAATAAACCCATGTACACAAGGATACTGGCAGCCGATACAATTTCTCGATGAAGGACCTACTGCGTACGCAAGATTTATCTCGCGATGATGTTGAGATGCTCCTCACTACCGCTGCTGATTTTGCAGCAAATCCATTACGTTCTCGCGACGCACTTGCACATAAGACGGTAGCGATCTACATGACAAAGCCTTCTACGAGAACTCGTTTATCTTCAGAGACAGCTGTTGCTCACCTTGGCGGAACTCCCATCTTTATTCGCGGCGATGAACTCCAATTGGGACGCGGCGAAACGATCGCAGATACCGCCCGAATCATCAGCGGCTACTGCTCTGCGCTCATTGTGCGCACTTTTGCCCAGGCAGATGTTGACGAATTAGGCGCACATGCAAATATTCCAGTAATCAAT
>WLGP01000152.1 GCA_009703165.1 Actinomycetota bacterium
GGTCATTGAAGATCGCCTCTATGCAGCAGGTATTTCACCGCTTGCAGGAGTAGATGAGGCAGGTCGTGGCGCATGTGCAGGCCCTCTTGTTGTTGCATCGGTTATCTTGAAAGATCCACATTCTGCTCAACTTGCCTTAGTACGTGATTCAAAAGAGATCTCCGAAAAAGTTCGCGAAGAGCTCTTTGACGTTGTGACAGATTCAGCGCTCTCAGTATCTGTAGTGATCATCACCAATGAAGAGATTGATTCTCGTGGTGTACATGCAGCCAACCTCGATGGAATGCGCCGAGCTGTGCAGGGGCTAGATGTAACGCCGGCCTATGTTCTTACCGATGGTTATGCCATTGAGGGGCTAGCGCTACCTAATCTTGCGGTCTGGAAGGGCGATCAAGTCGTTACCTGTATCAGCGCTGCTTCGATTATTGCAAAGGTCACCCGTGATCGCATTATGCGCGACCTCGATCTGATCTACCCAGAGTACGGATTGAAATCACATAAGGGGTACATCACAAAAAGCCATACAGATGCCTTGAAGAAATATGGCGTAACCCCGATTCATCGCAGATCTTTCTCAAATATCGCAGCCCTTCTCTAACTTACCCACAGCGTTTAACTGCACTGCGATCGACCGTGCGGTAGATATCTACTCTGCCCTCCATGAGCCATGCAGGTGTTGAAAAAGGTAGAAATCGCCAAGTCGGAGCCTTTGGGGAAGCGGTAATCGCCAAATATTTAGAATCTCGTGGATTTGAAATTATCGATCGCAATTGGCGGATCAAAGAGGGCGAGATCGACATCATCGCTTGTAGCGGCGAAGGATTGCTCCACTTTGTTGAGGTGAAGACTCGATCTTCCCTGGCATTCGGTGATCCACTCGAGGCGATCGATCGAAATAAAGCGCGCAGGCTGCAACGCTTGGCACTTGCCTGGCTTGCAACTCATCACCATCTTGGAAGTGATTTCTCAATCGATGTCGCAGCAGTTCTCTTGGCTGCAGATGGCTCACACAGCATTGATTTAAGGGAGAACATCCTATGAGTCTGGGGCGTTCGACGTCGATGGGCTTAGTTGGTCTGGCCGGTAATGCAGTGACAGTCGAAGTCGATATCAGCGATGGACTTCCTCATTACAACTTACTTGGGCTACCAGATGCAGCCCTTACTGAATCACGAGATCGCGTGCGAGCAGCGCTAACTAATTCAGGTGAGGTATGGCCTAATCGCAAAGTAACTGTCTCGCTCTCTCCTGCATGGCTTCCCAAGAGCGGATCTAGCTTTGATCTTTCGATCGCACTATCGATACTTGTAGCAAGTGGATCTTTGTCGCAAGAATCGATCGACTCAACGTTAATTCTGGGCGAACTCGCACTCGATGGATCTATTCGTGGAGTAAATGGCGTACTGCCTGCATTAATTGCCGGGCACCGCGAGCAAATCACGCGAGCAATTATTCCGGTTGCAAATATCGATGAAGGTGCGTTGCTGGAATCGATGAAGATCGTTGCCTTTAACCACCTCAGTGAACTACTTGTATTTCTCCGCACAGGTGTTGGCACAAGTGCAACACCTGATCAGATCGAAGTAGATAACCAGAGCCTTCTAGATTTTGAAGATGTTGCCGGTCAATCTCGCGCACGATTTGGCGCAGAAGTTGCTGCAGCAGGTGGCCACCACCTCTTGTTAATTGGGCCACCGGGTGCGGGAAAGACAATGATTGCAAGTCGCATTCCAACGATCTTGCCGCCGCTTACTACTGAAGAGAGCCTTGAGGTAACAGCGCTGCATTCAGTTGCAGGGACGTTGTCGCAACGTTCACCGATGTCGCGGATCGCACCGATTGTTGCACCACATCACAGCGCAACACGTGTTGCCATGGTCGGGGGAGGCGCACATGTGATTCGACCAGGGGCATGTTCGTTAGCCCACCACGGAGTTCTCTTCATTGATGAAGCGCCAGAGTGTGCCACCGGCATCCTTGATTCGCTTCGCCAACCTCTTGAATCTGGAACGATCACTATTGCCCGCAGCATCGGCAACATCACCTTCCCATCGCAATTTCTCTTAGTTCTTGCCGCAAATCCATGTCCGTGCGGAAAGTTTGCCGGCAGAGGGCTGGCATGTAGTTGCTCGTCGGTACAGGTGCGGCGCTATCTCGGAAAGTTATCTGGACCGTTGATGGATCGCATCGATATGCGCATTACCGTCGAACCTGTTGGGCGCGCAGATATCTCATCGCAGACTCTGGGTGAATCAAGTGCGGTGATTGCTCAGCGTGTATTGGCAGCGCGCACAATCGCTGCGCAACGTTTTGCAGGACGCGGCTTTACTCTCAATAGTCAGATTCCTGCACGTGATCTACGCACTGATTTCAAACCAGATCGTCAAGCGATGGCATTTCTCCATGATGAACTCGATCGCGAAAGGCTGACTGCTCGGGGCTTGCATAAAGTCATTCGCCTAGGTTGGACACTTGCAGATCTTGCTGGGCGTAACCAGCCGACTCTTGAAGATGTCACGCAGGCTTATGCGCTACGTGAAGGAGGAATCTCGTGAACGATGAGAAAAGTGCTCGCCTCGAACTCTTTGCCGCAATTGAATGCGGAAATACATTCTGGGGATCTGAGATTGCACTGCTGGGCGCGCAAGAGACGCTGGTGCGCATCAAAGATGGTTTCTATCGTTCGAGCAAGGCAGAGAAGGCGTTATCGAATCTGCATCCAGATGGAGCTCCGGCGCTGCTTGAGAAAATCACTGATGCAGGTGGAGAGTTCATCGTTCCAACAGATGACTCTTGGCCTACTCAACTCAATGATTTAGCAACGCCTCCAATTGGTTTAGTTGTGAAGGGAAAGGTCGAATCACTCACAAGTAGATCTATCGCCATCGTTGGTACTCGCAACCCCACTCCGTATGGAGCACGTATTGCAAGTGATTTCGCTGCAGGTTTTGTCGATCGCGAGTGGAGCGTGGTCAGTGGCGGTGCATATGGAATCGATACTCATGCCCATAA
>WLGP01000153.1 GCA_009703165.1 Actinomycetota bacterium
CCACCAGGGATCCAAGGAAAACCGATGTGATAGAAAATTACTGCAGCAACTGCAATTGCACGTAGGCCATCAATTGCAGGGATGTGCTGGATACCGCGCTTGGTAGCCATGGAAATTAACGACGCTTAGCTGGAGTTTTCTTTACACTCTTCTTTGCTGTGCTCTTCTTTGGAGCATCGAGTGCGGGCTTGGTGCGCTGGCTAACAACCTTCTTTGGAACTTGCGGAAGAAGTCCACCATCGGTTGTCAGGTTCTCACTTACCTTCTTCTGTAAATCGTTAAGGCGAGCAAATGCTGTCTCAAGACTTGATCGACCTTGTGCGATCGCAGTCTCAGCTGCCATGAGTGATTGAGTCTGAATGCGGTTAAGGCGCTCAGCCTCTGACATCACCTGCGATAGCCACTGGCGATATTCAATAACTTCACTCTGTGCATCAGCGATGATGCGCTCACCTTCGCGACGAGCAGCTTGCGCTAGCGCAGTTACTTCGCGGCGCTTCTCATCAAAGAGGGCCTCAGCATCTGCATTTGCCTGCGAAATGATCTCTGCCGCTTCACTTTCTGCAGTCGTGATGTATTTGCGACCACGGGCTTCAGCACCTGAAAGAAGTGCACGGGCTTTAGATTCGGCTGCCTCGAGAGTTTCGCGAGCGCTCTTGCTCGCCTCACTCACCAAACGCTCTGAAGAAGAGAATGCCTTCTGCTCACGAGCCTGAGCAGATTTGATCATGGTCATCGCTGTCTCAGTTGCAAGAATTTCAAACTCTTCCTTGCTTAGCGATGTGATGTCGCGGCGAGAGCGGAGGTCAGATAGTTGTGCCTCTAATTCACGAATACGATCGACAGAGTTCTGTGTCGGCGTTTCGGCCTCTTTAAAACCAACCCAATTAAGGAAGGTGCTCTTCTCATTTGCCATGGCCATAGATTAGGGCACAGGTCCACTTCTCCAAAAGTGGACCAGAGAGTGAGCAGAGGGTGAGCAGGAGGCCACCCGCACGCCGAGATTCCTACTTTTAATGGCGATAGTCAGTGGCGATAGTCAGTGGCGATAAATTGCAAAGGAGATCGCGATGTATTGAGAGATCCAGGCTGCCAAGACGAAGAGATGGAAGAGCTCGTGGAATCCAAAGTATTTCGCGTTAGTCCCAGGTTTCTTCAAGGCGTAGAAGATCGCACCGACTGAGTAGAGAAGGCCGCCGATCAGGATCGGAATGAGAACCCAGAGGCCACCTTCTTTATAGAGCTGCGGCGTATAGAAGATGGCGACCCAACCGAGGGCGAGATAGTTGATGACATAGAGCCAGCGCGGGGCTCCGACCCAGAAGACGCGCATGGCAACACCGACAAGCGCCCCAATCCAGACGATGCTCAGACAGATCGTGCGATCGCGCCCTTCAAGGAGGGTCATGGCAAATGGGGTGTACGACCCTGCGATCAGGAGATTGATATTGGCATGGTCCCAACGTCGCCAGATCTTCTTCTTCGCCGGGGACCACGGGACGCGGTGATAGATAGCCGAGACGCTAAAGAGAGTGATGGCCGTGATCGAATAGAGGGCCACGGAAAACTTGAGCGATTCTTTACTCAGGATGAAGAGGACGAGAGAGGCGATGATGACAGCCGGAGTTGCCCCCAAGTGCAACCAACCGCGCAGCTTTGGTGGAGCAATTGGTGCGGGCTCGGTGAGATGAGGAAGGCTCATGCATCAACCATACGGCCCTTTACCTACGACCCCAGTCACACGAGGCGCAGAGGGCCATTGAGGCGTGGCAGACGTGATCTAGGGGTGACCTTGCGCTCAGAATAGAAAAAAAGTCTAGAAAAAGTAGGAAAAAAGCATCGTATAGAGGTGCAAAGTCGTGTGAACAGGTTCACAATCGTACTTATCGAATAACGGTGAGGTTCCTCGAGGACGGCACCGCGAGTCGATTTCACGGGCCGCCCGGTCCGCGGAGTTTACAAAACGCCCCACGGAGGATGTTTTACATGGTAACTCTTGATCAAAATCAATGGAACCTCGTCTACAACGTATTCTCGTTCGGACTTGTTTCTATGCTCGCATGCACTATCTACACATTAGTGTCACAGTCACGCGTGCTACCTAAGTACCGCAACGCTCTCGTAATGTCATCGATGGTTACATTCATCGCTGGTTACCACTACTGGAGAATTTTCAACTCATTCGGTGAGTCATCAGAGATGATGAAGGTCGACATCTCAGGCGCTCAGGGTTCATTCAACGAGGCATACCGCTACGTTGACTGGCTGCTAACTGTGCCACTACTTCTTGTTGAAGTTATTGCAGTGCTTGCACTTGCAAAGGAAGTTGCAAAGTCACTCATCATGCGCCTTGTTCCAGCATCAGCTGCGATGATCGCTCTTGGTTACCCAGGCGAAATCTCATCTGATCAGAACACACAGGTTCTTTACGGTGTTCTTTCAACAATCCCATTCATCTACATTCTCTACGTGCTATTCGTAGAGCTCACCAAGTCCCTTGATCGTCAGCCAGCAGGCGTTGCAGACACTGTAAAGCGTCTTCGCCTTCTTCTGATCGCAACATGGGGCGTATACCCAATCGCTTACATCTTCAACATCGTAGGCGATGAGTCAGCATCTTCATTCGTAGCTATCCAGGTTGGATACACACTCGCAGACGTTTTGGCGAAGTGCGTATTCGGTCTCACAATCCTCAAGATTGCACGCATGAAGTCACACGCTGAAGGAATGGCTGCAGATCACTAATCTGCTGCATTACTGAAAGTAAGGTAAGGGTGGGCGCGAAAGCGCTCACCCTTACTTTTTTTACTCTTTAAATATAAGATCGCCCAATGACTACACATCGCTCACCAATATTTGCCCTGTCAGATTCATACGTTGAAAAGGCTGCACTCCTGAGTCCAATCGGTTCCACATATTTAGGAATGACCGAACTCAACGATCAACTTGATGATTTCTCAATTGCCGGTCGCGCAGTCGAAGCAGAGCTCACACGGAAGACACTTGCAG
>WLGP01000016.1 GCA_009703165.1 Actinomycetota bacterium
GTTCTCCTTAATTCTTTATGAAAGGGTAATGCGGTGCGCCAGCCCTCGTTTCGGCGCACCGCATACCTTTATTAATTTATCCCAGTGACGCAGAGCGCAATGGAAGCAATGAACCTGTAGCTAGAGCCGTAAAGTTCTTAAGGTTCTTAGCTGTAATGCGGTACTCGTATGGTGTTGCAAGCCATACCCATACTGCATTGTCTTCAAGTTCCTTCGAGATAGCTGTGTAAGCCTCTGTGCGGATTGAAGTCTTTGAGCTTGACTTACCCTTAAGGAAGTTTGCATCAAGAGTTGCTGATGAATATGTAGCAACCTTGTTCAAGTTTCCTGTAGAGGTGAAGTAGCGGGTGTACATCGTGTCTGGATCGATACGACCACCGTTATTTGCAAGAGTTGCAACGTAATCAGCTGCAAGCCAACGTGGAACATATGTTGCCTGGTCAGTGATATCTAGCTCCATTGTGATACCTGCCTTAGCAAGCTGAGCCTTGATGTTCTGTGCCATTGCAACTGATGTTGCCCAACCTGTGCTGGTGACAAGTGCCTTGAAGGTCACATCTGTCTTACCTGATGCGGCCAAGTAGGACTTTGCCTTAGCAAGATCTGCCTTAGGGCAAGGACGGGCTGTTGTGCTCGAACGGTATGCAGGGCTTGTGATTGGGCCTGAGATAGCACCCTGTCCGAGCATCGCTGTGTTGATAACTTCCTGGCGATCAATCGCACACTGAACTGCAAGGCGCACATTCTTATCGTTAAATGGTGCAACCTTGTTGTTGAGCTGAAGTGCGTAGTAACCAAGAGCTGGTGTCTTAAACAGCTTGAGGTTACGTGCGTTGACCTGCTTTGCGATCAATGGATCTGTGACGATTCCGAATTGAATTGTTCCAGCGTTCATCGCTGAAAGAATTGATGCTTCGGTAGGGATAACACGGATTGTGATATCAGAGATCTTTGGCTCACCCATCCAGTAAGTTGGATTTGCTGAGAGCTTTACAGATTGTGTTGGCTCCCATGATTCGTACTTGAATGGACCGGTTCCGTTTGGCTTATTTGTTCCGCCAACTTTTCCAGCTGCAATATCTGCAGATGAGAGCATCGCCATGTTTACGCCATCAAGAGCTGCAAGGATTGGCACGTTTGGCACTGACAATGTAAGTGTCAAGTAACGTCCAGCTGCTGAAATTGATGTGATGGTTGCAATGTTTGCACGAGCAGCAGCGCCAGTCTTGGTATCAAGAATGCGCTCGAGTGATGCCTTTGCATCTACTGCATCAAATGCTGAACCATCGTGGAACTTGACACCTTCACGAAGTGTGAGGCGAAGTGTCTTTCCATCTGCGCTGAACTGCCATGCTGTTGCAAGACCTGTCTTGAGCTTATTTGCAGGACCTACTTCAACCAAGCTTGAGTAGACAAGTCCGAGTGCGCGAACAGTTCCAAAGTTGGTTGCTGTATGCGGATCTAACTTATCGATATCAAGGACGCTGCCGATTACGAGGGAGGTTGATGCCGCCTTCGCAGGTTGTGCAGCCAATGTTCCAACAGCAAGTGATGCCGCCAGAGCTGCGATTGCAAGTTTCTTTCTCTTCACCGATTCTCCCTTCATAACCGAAGCCGCCTTGGCTCCGTATGAAAATTTCTTTCATCTACTACTTGATTACGTGAAAATCATGCTACCTAGAGCGGTAATGGTCAAGCATAAAGAGGTAACGATTACATCTCTATAGGGTGAGTTTCTTACTCGTGGAGGGCTTGGCGAATCCGATCAGAGGAGCTCTCAAGTCGACTTTTGGCAGTGGCTGCATCGATATTGAGCAAGATCATCAAGATTGCGATCTTTACCTTAAAGCCTGATTCTTCGAGGGCGCTCTCTGCCTGAGCGCGAGGTGCACCGGTTGCGCTCTCAATAATACGGATTGCGCGATCTCTCAACTTTCCATTGGTGACCTGCAGATCAACCATGAGATTTCCAAAGGTCTTACCTAATCTGACCATGGTGATCGTTGAGATCATATTCAAGACAAGTTTCTGTGACGTTCCAGATTTGAGTCGAGTAGATCCAGCTAAAACTTCTGGACCTGAATCGATCTCGATTGGAAAGTCAACATGCGATGAAAGTTCGGATTGTGGATTGCTCGTCAAACTAATTGTTGCAGCGCCAACAGATCGAGCGTAATCAACTGCGCCGATCACATATGGAGTGCGTCCACTTGCAGCAATTCCAACAACTGCATCGTTGGCTCGCAAATTAATTGACTTCAGATCTGCAACACCGAGTTCAGGGCTATCTTCTGCGCCTTCAACTGCATGCTTGAGCGCTTTCTCACCACCAGCAATCAAAGCAATCACTTGATCATCTGAAATTGAGAATGTTGGACCGCATTCGGCAGCATCTAAAACACCGAGGCGACCAGATGTTCCGGCGCCGATATAGACCAAGCGTCCACCTTGCATTAGGCGATCGACGATCGCATCAATTGCACGTTCGATAGATGGAAGCTGGAGTGCGATTGCGCGAGGCACATCGCCATCGCTCTCATTCATCGCCTTAAGCAGTTCGCCGATGCTCATGATGTCGAGGAGGTGGAACTTCTCATCGACCTGTTCGGTACGAAGTTTTCCGAGTTCTGCCTTTGGCTCTGCACTCATGTTGGCATAGTAGTTTGAATGCTGGGAAAAAGGTAGAAATTCACCCCAACAATCACCCAAACAGAGGTCAAAAAAATAGCAATTAAACTCAGGCGCTAGTGCAGGATGCAGACATGGACATCAGCGAACTCGTAATCCCAGAGGTGCCAATTCCTGCCAGAATTCTGGAAGAGAAGGCCCGTGCGAAGAAGAACCAACGTAAAGTCCTAGCTTCAGCAAAGGCGCGCAGAAAGCGCGCGGTCACACAGAGCGCGCAGAAGCGTAAAGCGAGTTAACGCTTAAGCAGTAGGTGCTTCTGCGAGATCTTCTGGTGAATCAGGCATTGCAGCCTTAGGTGCACCAGTAAATGTAAATGCTGCATCCGGGCCATCGCTATCAACATCAACAACGATGATCTCGCCAGCTTTGAGTTCGCTAAAGAGAATGCGCTCAGAGAGTGGATCTTCAATTTCACGTTGAATGACGCGACGCAATGGACGTGCACCAAGAAGTGGATCGTAACCACGAGCTGCCAAGAGATCCTTCGCACCTTGTGTAAGTTCGATACCCATATCTTTCGCCTTTAAGCGCTCATCAAGGTTTGCAACCATGAGATCAACGATTGAGATGATCTGCTCTTTGGTGAGCTGGTGGAAGACGATGACATCATCGATACGGTTGAGGAACTCTGGGCGGAAGTGTGACTTTAGTTCATCACTGACCTTGCCCTTCATACGCTCGTAGTTGGTGAGATCATCATCAGAGTTTGCAAAGCCAAGGCCTTGACCCTTTGAGATATCGCGAGTTCCAAGGTTTGTGGTCATGATGATGACAGTGTTCTTAAAGTCAACGGTGCGACCTTGTGAATCTGTCAGGCGTCCATCTTCAAGAACTTGAAGAAGTGAGTTGAAGATATCTGGGTGTGCCTTTTCGATCTCGTCGAAGAGAACTACAGAGAATGGGCGACGACGAACCTTCTCGGTCAACTGTCCACCTTCGTCATAACCGACATATCCTGGAGGTGCACCAAAGAGGCGTGAGGCCGTATGGCGCTCTGAATATTCAGACATATCGAGCTGGATCAACGCGCTCTCATCGCCAAAGAGGAATGAGGCGAGTGTGCGTGAAAGTTCTGTCTTACCAACACCTGATGGGCCGGCGAAGATAAATGAACCGCCAGGACGCTTTGGATCTTTAAGTCCGGCACGTGTACGACGGATCGCTTGTGAGAGAGCCTTGATCGCTTGATCTTGGCCAATCACGCGGCGGTGGAGTTCATCTTCCATGCGAAGAAGTCGCGCTGTCTCTTCCTCTGTAAGTTTGAAGACTGGAATTCCTGTTGAGGCAGAGAGAACTTGAGCGATCAACTCTTCATCAACTTCGGTGACCTTATCTAGATCAGTTGCCTTCCAATTCTTCTCAGCAGCGTTGCGCTCTTCGATAAGAGTCTTCTCTTTATCGCGAAGGGCGGCAGCGCCTTCAAAATCTTGACCGTCGATTGCAGATTCTTTCGCCTTACGAGCAGCTGCGATCTTCTCGTCGAATTCGCGGAGTTCAGCAGGTGCTGTCATGCGCTTAATGCGAAGACGTGAACCAGCCTCATCGATAAGGTCGATCGCCTTATCTGGCAAGAAGCGATCTGAGATATAGCGATCTGCCATATTTGCAGCAGCTGCAAGTGCGCCATCTGTAATGGATACGCGGTGATGGGTTTCGTAACGATCGCGAAGACCCTTCAAAATTTCGATGGTGTGAGCAACTGATGGCTCTTTGACCTGAATTGGTTGGAAGCGACGCTCTAGCGCTGCATCCTTCTCAACATGCTTGCGATACTCATCAAGTGTTGTTGCACCGATTGTCTGGAGCTCACCGCGAGCAAGCATTGGCTTCAAGATGCTGGCAGCATCGATCGCACCTTCTGCAGCGCCTGCACCGACAAGGGTATGAATCTCATCGATAAAGAGAATGATGTCGCCGCGAGTTTTAATCTCTTTGAGGACCTTCTTCAAGCGCTCTTCAAAGTCTCCACGGTAGCGAGATCCGGCAACGAGTGCGCCGAGATCGAGTGAGTAGAGCTGCTTATCTTTCAAGGTCTCTGGCACATCGTTCTTGGCAATTGATTGTGCAAGACCCTCAACGACAGCGGTCTTACCAACGCCTGGCTCACCAATAAGTACTGGGTTATTTTTTGTACGGCGTGAAAGTACCTGCATCACGCGTTCGATTTCGCTATCGCGACCGATTACTGGATCGAGCTTTCCTTCACGAGCTGCTGCTGTGAGGTTGCGACCGAATTGATCGAGAACAAGTGAGGTCGATGGAGTTCCTTCTGCAGGTCCACCTTGTGTAACAGTCTCCTTACCCTGGTATCCAGAGAGGAGTTGGATTACTTGCTGGCGAACGCGATTGAGATCTGCGCCGAGCTTTACCAATACCTGTGCGGCAACGCCTTCGCCTTCGCGAATAAGTCCAAGAAGAATATGTTCGGTGCCGATGTAATTGTGTCCGAGTTGAAGGGCTTCGCGGAGTGAGAGTTCAAGAACTTTCTTGGCACGCGGTGTAAATGGAATGTGTCCTGATGGAGCTTGCTGCCCCTGGCCGATGATCTCTTCGACCTGTGCGCGAACAGCCTCGAGTGAGATGCCGAGGGCTTCAAGGCCCTTGGCTGCAACGCCTTCACCTTCGTGGATGAGTCCGAGCAAGATGTGCTCTGTACCGATGTAGTTATGGTTGAGCATGCGTGCTTCTTCTTGAGCCAAGACAACAACGCGTCGGGCTCTATCGGTAAAGCGCTCAAACATCGGCGGACCTCTTTCTTGATTACTTATGGAACTCTCTCGAACTTGGGTACCTGGCTAGCCTATAACTTCGCCCATAGACGGCGCGAGGTGAAGATCTGTGCATAGGTTCTAACCCCAGATCTGGGGGCGATATTCCCCAAAAAGGGCTCTATCTAGGCTGGCTTTAACGGAAGATTTAGAGAACTTTGAGCATTCGGGTATTGCCCAAGGTATTGGGCTTCACCGACTCGAGATCGAGGAATTCGGCAACGCCGGTGTCATAGGAGCGAAGGAGCTCTGTATAGACATCTGGATCAACGGGAGTTCCATGGATCTCTTGGAAACCATGTCGACCAAAGAATTCTGTCTCAAATGTAAGACAGAAGATTCGAGCAACTCCTACTGCGCGGGCGCGATCGATAACTGTCTCAAGAATTTTATGTCCAACGCCTTGTCCTTTAAGGCGATCAAGGACTGCAACGGTACGAACTTCGGCGAGGTCTTCCCAGAGAACGTGAAGCGCACCGCAACCAACTACTTCGCTACCTTCGACTGCAACTGTAAATTCCTGTACATCTTCATAGAGCATCACAGTCTCTTTATTAAGAAGACGTCCGCCAAGAGTGTAGGTATCGATCAGCGCGCGAATTCCTGGAATATCTTGGGTACGTGCTGCGCGAATTTCAATCGACACTATTCAACCTCAGGTTTTACAAGTGGGAACAAAATAGTCTCCCGGATTCCAAGTCCTGTAAGTGCCATCAATAGACGATCGACGCCCATTCCCATGCCACCCATAGGAGGCATTCCAAACTCCATCGCACGTAAGAAATCTTCATCGAGTTGCATCGCTTCGAGATCGCCCTTAGCGCCAAGTGCTGCCTGTTCGACAAGACGCTCACGTTGGATAACAGGATCGATCAACTCAGAATATCCAGTTGCTAATTCAAAGCCATCGACGTAGAGATCCCACTTCTCAACAACGCCTGGAATCTCGCGATGTGCGCGGACAAGTGGCGATGTATCTACTGGGTAGCCCATGACAAAGGTTGGCTCGATCAACTTATCTTGAGCAACGTGCTCGAAGATCTCTTCTGCAAGCTTTCCTGTTACCCACTTTGGATCGATCTTCATCCCTAGCTTTGTTGCAATCGTCTTCAATTCTTCAATAGGAGTAAGGGCGGTAACGATTTCGCCAACGCCTTCAGAGATCGCATCGTAGAGAGAGATCTCCTTCCACTGTCCACCAAGATCTGCTTGGCGACCATTGATATGTGTGACTACATGTGAACCGGCAACAGCCATCGCGGCATTCTGAATCAATGAACGAGTGAGATCTGCAATCGAACGCCAATCGCCATATGCCTGATAGGTCTCAATCATCGCAAACTCTGGAGAGTGTGAAGAGTCAGCACCCTCGTTACGGAAGTTACGGTTGATCTCAAAGACGCGCTCGAGTCCACCTGCCACGCAGCGCTTCAGGAAGAGTTCTGGTGCGATACGCAAGAACAAGTCGATGTCATATGCATTTGAGAAAGTCTTAAATGGTCGCGCTGCTGCTCCACCATGCATGACCTGCAACATCGGTGTCTCAACTTCGATAAATTCTTGGTTGGTAAATGTCTCACGAAGTGAGCGCATTACCTGCGGGCGAAGTCGTGCGATGGTGCGCGCTTCTGGCCGAACAATCAGATCGACATAACGCATACGTACGCGAGTCTCTTCAGACATCGGTTTGTGATCATTTGGTAATGGGCGAAGTGACTTTGAGGCAAGTTTCCAAGAGTCTGCAAGGAGCGAGAGTTCTCCACGCTTTGAAGTGATGATCTCACCGGTAACGCTGACGATGTCCCCAAGGTCTACATCGCTCTTCCATGCATCGAGTTGATCTTGACCAACTTTGTCGAGAGAGAGCATCGCCTGTAGTTCGGTGCCATCACCTTCGCGAAGTGTTGCAAAGCAGAGTTTTCCAGTATCGCGCTTAAAGATGATGCGACCTGTCAGAGATGCTTGATCACCTGTTGCAGTATCGGTCTCGAGATCTTTGTACTTTTCACGAATCTCTTTAAGCGAATGTGTACGTGCAACTGCAACTGGGTATGGCTCGATACCGCGCTCGATAAGGTGTGCGCGCTTTTCACGACGGATCCGGAGCTGCTCCGGTAGATCGTCTTCGGCCGGTGTTGGAGGTTGCGTACTCATAGGGTGGGGAGTCTACCTTTTAGAGATTTTTCTCGTGAATGAGGCGCAGGCCAATGAGCGTTAAATCAGGCTCGTATTTATCAATAGTTGCAGATACATCAATGACTAGAGGGGCTAATCCGCCTGTTGCAATCACGATAGGGGCTTGCTCGTAGCTCTCGGCCAACTCGGCTGAGATCTTCTCAACTAAGCCATCGACCTGACCGGCAAAACCAAAGATGGTTCCTGATTGCAACGCCTCAACGGTGTTCTTGCCGATCGCATTCTTTGGTCGCACAAGTTCGACTTTGCGAAGTTGCGCCGCACGTGATGCCAACGCATCTACTGAGATTTCAATACCTGGAGCAAGTGCTCCCCCGAGAAATTCGCCCTTAGGTGAGACCACATCAAGGTTGGTCGATGTTCCAAAATCGACAACGATGGCAGGACCACCGAAAAGGGTATGAGCGGCAAGAGTATTTACGATTCGATCAGCACCGATCTCTTTTGGATTATCTACAAGAAGCGGAACACCAGTCTTGGTGCCAGGCTCAACGATCGTCGTTGCAATATCAGAGAAATATGTTGCAATCATTGTGCGTAGTTCGCGCAGCGTTGCCGGAACTGTTGAACAGATGGATAGACCAGTGATGGCATAACCGCTGACAAGAGCGTTAAATTGCAGAGACATCTCATCTGCTGTGCTGCGCGGGTCAGTCTTTACTCGCCATGACTTAATGAGATCTTTGCCATCAAAGAGTCCAAGAACGGTATTTGTATTTCCGACATCGATTGTTAATAGCATCGCTACTTCGCATCCTTTTCTAACGTCATATCTAGACCTATATCAAGCACTGGAGCTGAGTGGGTCAGAGCGCCAATGGCGAGGTAATCGACGCCGCTTTCTGCATACGCCTTTGCATTCTCGAGTGAGATTCCACCGGATGCCTCTAACTTAAATCGCCCTGCAACAAAGTCAACGGCTGCGCGACATTGTTCAGGTGACATGTTGTCGAGCAGCACTAAATCAGGGTTCTCTGCGGAAACCTCTTTAAGTTGGTCGAGGGTATCGACCTCGATCTCAATGAAGGTATCTGGAAAAGCAGTGCGTACCTTTGCAAATGCTTGAACCACACCGCCGGCTGCAGCGATGTGATTATCTTTAATCAGAGCAGCATCACTTAAAGACAATCGGTGATTGCTTCCTCCACCTGCAACAACTGCAGCTTTCTCAAGTAGGCGCATACCTGGTGTGGTCTTACGGGTATCGCGAATAACGCATGATGTGCCGGCGATTGCCTTAACCCAGGTATTGGTCAGCGTTGCAATTCCACTTAAGTGGCCAAGAAAGTTAAGTGCGGTACGTTCGGCAAGCAAGATTGCACGTGTATCTCCGCGCACAGTCAGAAGAACACTTCCCGGCTGAACCTGATCACCATCACGGAGCTTTACCTCTACATCTGTAATTCCGACCTCATTAAGTGTTGCTACCGCCATATCGATTCCAGCAAGAACGCCAGATTTACGAGCGACAAAGTCAGCAACTACACGTTCGTCTCCAGAGACTGTTGCAACTGAGGTGATGTCCTGGCCGCCTGCAAGATCTTCAGCAAGTGCCTTTCGAATAAGGTCGAGATCAACCATTACTTCACCTCCTGGTATTGGGTATGCCAATTACCTTGTGCATCTAGCTGTTGAATAATGCGCTTTCGCCAAAGATCGCTGGTCTCTGGAAAATCTGCGCGCCAATGCGAGCCACGTGTCTCTTGGCGGATCAGCGCCGCCTTTAAAATCGCCTGCGCTAATTGGAAGAGGTTTGTTGTCTCCCACGCTTCAACGCATGGAAGGTTGCTTGTGCGATCTCCGATACGTGTCAGATCAGAACTTGTTGAGACCAATGAATCTGATGAGCGAAGTACGCCAGCCCCGCGACTCATACTGACCTGCAATGTATGACGTACTTGTGGGTCGAGAAGAATTTCTTGTGAAGTATTTTCAACAGGCTCTGCAATCTCATTCATCGTTGCAGCGATATCGCTAGCAATTCGCGCGCTAAAGACGAGCCCCTCAAGTAAAGAGTTCGACGCTAAACGATTAGCACCGTGCACTCCAGAACAGGCTGTCTCGCCGCACGCATAGAGCCCTTTCACGCTCGTTCTCCCGTTGAGATCAACCCGTACTCCACCTGAGGCATAGTGAGAGGCAGGGGCTACCGGAATCAAATCCTTTAATGGATTAATGCCATGTGCAACGCATGAGGCGTAGATTGTTGGGAAGCGTTTTTCAAATCCTTCAAGATGGCGCACATCGAGCCAGACATGTGATGATCCAGTTGTGACCATCTGATTCATAATCGCAATTGCGACAACATCTCTCGGAGCAAGTTCACCTAGTGGATGAATCTCTTTCATAAATCGTGTGCCCTTGTCATCGACAAGATAGGCACCTTCTCCGCGAACAGCTTCACTAATCAGTGGTTGTTGACCTTCAGAATTTTCTCCAAGCCATAAGACTGTTGGGTGGAATTGAATAAATTCAACGTCGGCAACTGCAGCACCTGCGCGAAGTGCCAAGGCAACTCCATCTCCGGTTGAGACAGATGGGTTTGTAGTCTGTGCAAATACTTGTCCGAGGCCACCGGTTGCAAGAACTACAGCGCGGGCGCGAGCCTGTCCCACGCCATCGCGGCTACCTTCTCCAATCACATGGAGGGTTACTCCACAGACTGCTCCGCTCTTATCTTTCAGCGCATCAAGTACCAGCGCATGTTCAATTAACTCAATCTCAGGA
>WLGP01000017.1 GCA_009703165.1 Actinomycetota bacterium
CACTTGTGCACTCGCGTACTTCGCTTCTAGATAACTTCCTTACCGTACTGATTTTGGCTGCCACGTACTTCTTTATTCGCAAGAATTACATTGCAACGGCAATCTTCTTAGGATTGGCACTTGGTACAAAATGGAGTGCTATCTACTTCCTTGCAATCTTTGGCCCAGTGGCTCTCTATCGCGCATTCACCCATCACACAGGTCGCGATCTCATTAAACCGACTCTGTCACGAATTGCCACCTTTGGGCTACTTCCACTTGCAATCTATGTAACCTCTTGGGCAGGTTGGTTCCTCTCAGATCGCGGTTGGGGACGAGATCACTCAACAAATCCAATCGCATCATTTATCCACTATCACCAGCAGATGCTCAACTTCCATACTGGCTTAAGTGAGAAGCACACCTACGCAGCTAGTCCTTGGACCTGGTTGATTCAATCAAGGCCAACTTCCTTCTTCTACCAATCACCAAAGAGCTGCGGTGCACCTTCCTGTTCGCAAGAAGTTCTTGCTATGGGAACACCGTTCTTATGGTGGGCAGGTGCAATCGCAGTCTTTGTAGTTATTGGTTTCTGGATTAAATCGATTGTGAAGCGACGTATGGAGCCAGCCTCAAATATCATCGTGATCGGTATGGCAGCTGGATATCTTCCATGGTTTGCATTTCAAGATCGCACAGTCTTCTCGTTTTACTCAATCATCTTCCAACCATTTGTAATCCTGGCAATTGCATACTGTGCGCGCTGGTTTATCTCGCAGAATATGCGATGGGGTCAGATTGCAAGCGTTACCTTTGCGCTATTGGTCTTCTTTAACTTTCTCTACTTCCTCCCAGTATTTGTGGGAGATGTCATGACATATGACGCCTGGTATGGGCGCATGTGGTTACCGAGCTGGATTTAAGGTGCGTTACTGATTAGAGGCGCGATTATTGCGAAGGCGAGTGATCGCTTCTTCTGCAAGTTGCTGATCGAAGATCTCATCACGCGATGGTGATGTTGCTGCCAAGGCTTGGCGCTCAAGAAGTTCTTGCTCCTCGCTCCACTTACCTGGTTCAGTCAGATCGATAACGCGACGTGATGGAACTGCCTTTGCAGCATTTACATATGTAGGAACCGGAACGCTCTGTGGATCCCATTCACTTGCCGCCTTCTGACTTCCCTTAGGCAAGATTGTGACGCCAGTGGTCTCACGCTCTGCAAGTGGAATCCAATGTTCAGTAGTTGTTCGCGGTGCAACAACTTCTGCCAAATTGGTCGTGGAGATACCAGCATTGGTGCGATGAAGTTCGTCGCGGCGTCGCTTTGCAATCTTTTCAGTATTGGTCTCGTGGCGAACATGTGCAAGATAGAAGATAAATCCTGCAACAGGTAACAAGATGAGTGTGTATGTAACTGCTTGCATTACTGCACCTACCAATGTCAGTACGAATGATGTAACGATGAGTGAGAAGAAAAGTCGTCTGCGCGTCAATGTAAGTTCATGCGCGCGTATTCGATCTACCTCTGAAAGTGGACTTACATTTCCGGCGACAACTTCAAGTGCGCTGCGATAGCGCTGGGCGCTCTTGCCGGTAAATTCATTACGGCTTTGAATCCAACGTGGCAGAAAATAGGCAACCCACATGCCAATAATCGCCAGATAGATAATTCCAGAAGCCATGATGAGCCAAGATTAAGGGGTGAGCCCTTCACATCCGTGGATTTGCCCCTTGCTGACCAGCACTTTTTTTACTCGACTGTTGGGTTCTCTTTCACATAACTGACATGGTCGCGCCACTGCCCATCGATATGTAAGTAACGTGCACGCGTACCTTCAAGAATGTATCCGGCCTTCTCGGCGACTTTGCATGATGGCGCATTCTCTGGACGAATATTGATTTCAATACGGTGCAGGCCGAGCTGATCAAATCCAAAACGTGTAAGGATCTCAACGGCCCGCGTTGTATATCCACGGTTGGCATAATCCTGATCGATCCAATACCCGATATGGCCACCGCGAAGAGCCCCATAAATGACTCCCCCCAGCGTGATCTGGCCGATGAGGTTCGGTCCTTTCCAGATCACAAATGAGTATGAACGGCCGTTGCGGGCTTCTCGGTTAAAGGTTGCGATCATCGAAAAGTAGGAAGGTAGTTGCGGAGTTGAGGCGGCAGGGCCAGTCGTTACCCGCGGAAGAGTTGCCTCCCATTGTTGGAGCCACTCACGATTTCGCCCACGCACTCGATTCCAACGCAGGCGATCGCGTAAACGCAATGGGCGAAGTTCTAGCTCGCCATCACTTAAGAGAATCGGCCACGACTGTGCAGACATCGAAGTTAGATATATCGACGTTCGAGAACAACGACAGTGACATCGGCGCCAGCATCCAGGCTGGTAACACCTTCTGCGACTGCGATAAATGCATTGGCATCAGAGAGGGTTGTCTGCTCATCTTGAGCCGATGAGTCTCCCTTGCCAAGAGGTGTCACTGACTTTCCATCCTCAGACAAGATTCCGCGGACATAAGAGCGTTGACCTTCGATAGAGGTAATTGGCTTCTCTAACTTGGCCTTCACTGAAGGGCGATGAATTGTCGCAGCACCGAGCATGGTGCGAATCATCGGGCGAACAAAGAGTTCAAATGAGATGTAGGCAGCGATTGGATCTCCTGGCAAGGTGACTACTGGAACCTTATCTGGACCGATCGTGCCGTAATTGTGGCGACCGCTAGATTCAATCGCTAAATCAATTGTGGTGATCTCACCGATTCCTGAAAGCGTGCGGGTGATGAGATCAAATGAATCGTCATGGCGTTCACCGCTGATGATGATTAAATCAGCGCGAACGAGTTGATCTTCAATGACATCTTTGAGCTCTTCTTCATCATCTGGAATTGTGTGAACTCGATATGCCACTGCCCCAGTTTCGCGAACTGCAGTAGTGAGCAGCCAAGAATTAGTTTCGTACTCTTCATCTGGGCCAAGTGTCTGACCTGGTTCGACCAGGTCAGGGCCGGCAGAGAGAACAACAACGCGTGGATGAGGACGAGTTGGAAGATGATCGCGACCGATTGATGCGGCAAGTCCGATCTGTGTTGAGCGAATACGGCTTCCCTCTTTGAGAACCAGGCGCTCACCGGCAAAGACATCTGCGGCAAGGGTTGCACCGTGTGCATCCAAGAGCGACATATCGAAGGGCTCAAGTGGTTGGCAGAGAGCCAATAGGGATGAGAGAAACTCATCAACTCTTACATGCTCTGCCATAATCTCACCATACTTGTTCGAGCTACTGAATTCGGGGATTGACGTGAACTTTCATAATGAAAAGTCTGATCTCCGATTGAGATATCGCCGAGAACGTAGTGAACACTCTATAAATACTCCATTTTCATATCTTGTTGAGACAAAAGAGATTTCATCGGCACAGGTAATTGCCAGTTACATTTCATATGGTGATGAACCCAACACCCTAGAACTCAATCAAGAGATCATTAACTCTGGAAAAAAATTACTACTTCCGCGAATTACTGATCGCCATGGAAATCCTGGATTGGAGTGGGTGCAGTGGGATGGAGATCAAAGCAATCTCAAGGCTCGCGGAAAGATTCTGGAGCCGATCGGTGGCGCCGAAGAAGATTTAAATCAGATTGAAGTTGTTATCGTTCCAGCGCTACGCGTTGATCGCCGCGGTTATCGTCTGGGGCAAGGTGGTGGATATTACGATCGCGCACTTCCACAGCTGCGTGCATGGAGCATTGCTCTCATCTTCCCTGAAGAGATATCCGGCGAGGATCTTCCACGTGAAGCACACGATATTCCAGTCAACGCTTATGCCACCTATGACATGGTCGTACGAATCAATTAAGGAAGATTGCGAGCCATCACAATTCGCTGAACCTGATTTGTTCCCTCGTAGATCTGTGTAAGTTTGGCATCACGCATCATGCGCTCAACTGGATAGTCAGAGACGTATCCGTATCCGCCAAGAACTTGAACAGCATCAGTGGTGACTCTCATTGCAACATCGCTGGCAAATGCTTTGCTAGCTGCTGAGAAGAATTTGAGATCCTTATCGTTGCGCTCACTCTTTGCAGCTGCTGCATAGGTGAGTTGGCGTGCTGCCTCAATATTCATCGCCATATCAGCGAGCATGAATTGAATGCCTTGGAAATCAAAGATCTCTTTACCGAACTGCTTGCGCTCGTGTGAGTACTTCTCTGCTGCATCGAGAGCGCCTTGAGCAATACCTAGCGCTTGCGCTGCAATAGTGATGCGTGTGTGATCCAAGGTATCCATTGCGATAGAGAAACCTTTACCAACTTCACCGATACGACGATCATCTGCAATCTCAACGTTATCGAAATAAACCTCTCGTGTTGGTGACCCTCTAAAGCCCATCTTCTTCTCAGGTGCGCCGAATGAGATTCCTGGATCTGATTTTTCGACTATAAATGCAGTGATTCCCTTAGATCCCTTACTTGGATCAGTCTGAGTAATAACGGTATAGAACTCAGAGACTCCAGCATTTGAAATCCACTTCTTACTTCCGTTAAGAAGCCAACCAGCAGATGTCTTCTCTGCCTTTGTCTTTAACGCTGCAGCATCAGATCCGGCTTCAGATTCCGAAAGGCAATACGAGAAACCTTTTCCCTTTGCGAGCTCTGGCAACCAACGACGCTTCTGGGCATCATCTCCACCCAGCATCAACGGCACTGAACCAAGTTTGTTGACGGCAGGAATAAGGGATGAGGCTCCGCAGACGCGAGCAACTTCTTCGATGATGAGAACGACAGCAAGTGCATCTGCACCTTCTCCACCGTATTCCGCCGGAACATGTGCGGCGTGAAGATTTGCCTTGAGTAGCGCATCTGCTGCTTCCTGCGGATAGCGATGATCTTCATCGACAGCGTGAGCAAATGGAGCGATCTCTTTCTCAGCCAAAGCTCGCACGCTATCGCGCAGATCTTGGTATTCACTTGGCAGTGCAAATAGATCGCTACTCATTTACTTCTCTTTTCTTGTATTCAGTGATTGTAAATATGCGTTGTACTGAGCAAGTTCATCAGGTTCACCTAAAGCAGCCTTGCGCTCTTCATTGCGATCGATGCGACGACTCTCTTTCGCATCATCACGCATCCAAAGAATAAAGGTTGCGATCAAGGCAAGAATAATTGGTATTTCACCCATTGCCCAACTCCAGCTTCCGCCGGCCCGCTGGTCATCCAGAAGTCCTGATCCCAGCCATGGAATGTTCTGCGAAGAGTAGAAGCCTCGATCGATCAGGGTAGATGTCGATAGCAAGGCAATAGAGAAGAAGGCGTGGATAGCCATCGCCGCAAAGAGGATGACAATTCGCACCAAGTGGTGAATGCGACGTGGGCTGGGATCTACGCCGATGACAATCATAAAGAAGAGGAAACCGGCGAGGATAAAGTGAATATTCATCACGAGATGGCCTGCATGGCTTGCCATCAAGATTCCAAATAGATCGGTGAAGTAGAGCAGGAAGAGCGAACCATCAAAGATGGCAAGGACAACGATGGGGTTGGTAATTACTGCTCCAAATCGTGAATGCAGAAGTGTAAGAAGTACTCCACGTGGTCCACGTTCTTCAGGAGTTCTACCTTGTGGCAAGGTGCGAAGTGCAAGAGTGATTGGAGCACCGAGAACTATTCCAATCGGTGCAATCATTCCCAAAGTCATATGCGCAACCATGTGATATTCAAATGAATACTGCGCATAGACCCCGAGGCCGCCACTTGTTGCAAAATCCAATGCAGAGATACCAAGTGCGAAGGCAACGGTGCGACCGACAGGCCAAGCATCACCACGCTTCTTCAAGATAACAACACCCTTGATATAGAGAGCCACTGCAAAAACAAGTGCTCCAATAAAGAAGAGATCTGGTTCGTAAGCAAATAAAACATTGGTTAAGGTTGGAGCAGGTGGAATAACCGGATCAACAATGCGATCAGGGCTGGCATTGAGCGAGAGCCAGATACCCACTGCTGTGATCGCTGCCATCAGCACAACTTCTACCGAGATCAACCGCCCAAGGCCACGCCAATCAATCTTCTCTCGTAGCGCAATATTCTTGCGATGGAGATATCCCATGTAGAGAAGTACTGCGGTAATAATCGTTTTAAGTACTACAACGCGTGCATATGAGGTATCCCAGGCGTCGCGGAAATTCAAACGTGCCCATGCATTGATCAGACCGCTCAGTACAACAACAATCGCTGCCCAGAGAGCCATCACGCTAAAGCGAAGAATTGCTGGCTTTCGCTCTTCACCTTTGATGTAACTCAGCGCAAAGAGGCCACCGACCCAGAGTGATAGCCCAACAATATGGAGAATCATCGAACCGGTCGCTAGCGCATGTGAACCGCCCGAAACTGAATGGCTCTCCAATGCTGGCGCTGCAATAGAGATGAGAGAGACGATAAGTAAGAAGAGGGTTGGTATGACGCGTGTGATGCGCAGGATAAGAAATCCCACAATGAAGGCGATGAGCATCTGTGCAAAGAGGTATCGGCCGAGGACAACTTGTGTCACAAAAGAACGGAGCGATGTGTAATCAAGGGCCTGCGTCAATCCTGTTCCCAAGATATCTGCCAGCGTTGCAGCTAAATAGAGAGCGCTGGAAGAAAACCAGACCAAGCCAATAGTCGATGCCTTTCTCCGTAAGGCCAATGCGCTCTGTGAAAGAGCGCCATCGTTATTGATGAGGAGAAAACTCATCGCTAGAAGAAACCCCACCACCGCAAAGCTGGAGATGAAGGTGAGATATTTTGAAATCAGTAAGAGTGCGTCAAGCGCCATACATTACTTCTCTTTAAAGATCTTACGTGCGTAAGCACCCATTCCAACGAGGACGAGAATTGAAAGTCCTAGGAGGAAGATGACAAAGAGATTAGTTCCAAAATTGCTTCCCACTGGTTCAGCAGTCGATGAGGCGGTTGGTTGCGGTGCTGCGCTAGCAGTTGGCGTTGAGAGCACAATCGCTGAATATGTAAAGGTGTAAGAGCCTTCAAGTGGCAGATCAACGTCGGAGAGTAAAAGGTAAGAGACTTTGTAGACGCCAGATGTTTCAAGAGGTTTCATCTCTGCAACTGCATCTGTTCCCAGCACAGTCAAGATTCCTGTATCGACTCTCTTGCCGTTGGGATCGGTAACGATAATTTCATTTCCCTCTTCAATGAGAGGAAACTCAGTTGTAATCGTGATCGCACTTGGTCCAGCTTTGAGAGTAGATCCGGCGATTGGGCTTGTCGCAACGAGTGTGTTGGCCTGTGCCAATGGCATAGCCATAGATGTAAAGAAGAGAACGAGACCGGCTAACGCCTTGCTCCAACGCTTCACTTTTTGCCTCCCGGCTCTCGAAGTTAGCCCTTGAATTCGCATCTATAGTCTCACTTCTTTAGACTGTGCATCTACCCCGCCGGGGATGTTTTTCTTCATATCTTTACTACTTCGAAGGGAATGTGACGATGCCTACATATCAATACGCCTGTACCGACTGCGACCATGCCTTTGAAGCCGTTCAATCCTTTTCAGAGGAAGCGCTGACCGTATGCCCAGAATGTAAAGGTGAGATTCGAAAAGTTTATTCCAGTGTTGGCGTTGTCTTCAAGGGTTCTGGCTTTTATAAGACTGATTCAGCAAAGCCGGCACCAACAACTAGTTCGGAGTAGTTCGGGCTATTCGTTGTGATGTGGCGGCTTATCCGCTTTGATATCTTCGTCACGTTTTACATCAATATCTTCGCGTGGATCGCGTTCATCCTCTGTAGTGGATGGGAATAAATCGCTCATAAGAATCACATAGTACATACTTACGACATGTTTATGCGACTCGGATCATTCATCGTCGGCCATCGTAAGAGCGTTTTAATCACTTACATCATCGCAATCTTGGTTGCAGGCGGCATCGGCTCACTCTCATTTAGCCGACTTGATTCAGGTGGCTACTCTGATATGAACTCAGAATCTGCCAAAGCTGCCAACTACATCACCGACACCTTCAAGGTGCAGGACCCAGTTGCGATCCTTGTTGTAGATGCAGGAAGCCGATCAGTTGATGATCCAACTGTTGCGCAAGAAGCTGCAGCCCTTGAGAAAGAAGTTGCTGCGACAAAGGGAATTAAGCGAACTCTTTCTTATTGGTCAACTGGTGGTGCTCCAAACCTGCGTTCAACTGATGGAAACGCGGCATTCTTATTTATCTATGCAGATATTGAAAACTTTGACTTTGAAGGTTATGGCGCAGTTGGAAAGATAATCTCAGAGAATTTCGATGGCGAATATAAATCTCTCGAGGTTTATGCAGGTGGTGGCGCAGTTGTCACCAACGCCATTAACTCAAAGATTAAGACCGACCTCTTGCTCGCCGAAGGTATTGCAATTCCTCTGACCTTTATCCTCTTAGCCTTTGTATTCGGCGCACTCGTTGCATCTGCGATGCCGCTTGTGGTCGGCGTTGGCGCAATTCTTGGCTCATTCTTCTTCACCTACTTATTAACCCTTGTCACCGATGTCAGCGTCTTTGCCCTCAACCTCATTACTGGTCTGGGACTTGGTCTGGGTATTGATTACGCCTTGTTAATCGTCAATAGGTTCCGCGAAGAGATGCATAACGGTAAGAGCGTGGAAGAGAGTGCGATCATCACTGTTGGCACTGCGGGAAAGACTGTCTTCTATTCAGGTTTGACCGTGATGGTGACGCTGAGTGCGCTCTTGCTCTTCCCATTGAACTTCCTAAAATCATTTGGATATGCCGGCGTTATTGTCACGCTCTTTGCAATCTTTGGAGCCCTCATTCCACTTCCTGCTCTCCTTGCAATCCTTGGCAAGCGCGTAGATAAGGGCGTTACTCGCAAGAGTGGGCTAAAGCCTAAAGAAGATGGGCGATGGGCCAAGACTGCTCGCGCGGTAATGGCAAAGCCACTTCCTGTTGTTATTGGTTCACTTGGGCTTTTAATTGTGATGGCGCTACCGATTGTAAATATCGCCTTTGCACAAGTTGATTCACGAGTGCTCCCAGCATCTAATCGCGCTGCAATTAGCTCTGAAGTAATTGATACTCGCTTTGCAAGTTTTGAGGGAAGTCCCATTGAGGTCATCCTTCCTGAGGGAGCCGGTCGTGAAGATCAACTCAACTCATTCTTAGCCCAGGCTGCCAACGTTGAAGGAATCACTCGTGTAGGCGCACTTGAATACGCCGGCAGTGATATCCGCGTGCAGGTAATTCCTGGAACAAGTTCGCGATCACTTGATGCTGAGCGACTCATAAAAGAGCTCCGTGCTCTCGATAAACCTGATGGACTTTTGATCGGCGGCCTTGCAGCCGACTTCACTGATTCACAAGGTGGAATCGCACGAACTCTGCCATGGGCGCTGGGTTGGATCGGCTTCGCAGTATTTATTCTTATTTTCGTCTTTACCGGTTCGATCATCTTGCCGATTAAGGCTGTTCTTCTCAACGGTCTCTCGCTCGTTGCGACCTTGGGTGTTGTCACATGGATCTTTATTGAAGGTAACCTCAAATGGCTCGTTGGTGATTTCACAGTGACCGGAACTCTCGATACAGGATCTGTCATCTTGGTAGCCGTTGTGGTCTTTGGGCTATCAATGGATTACGAACTCTTCCTGCTCTCCCGCATCAGAGAAGAACACTTGGCAGGTAAATCCAATGTTGAGTCAGTTGCAATTGGATTGCAGCGCTCTGCGCGCATCATCACGGCAGCAGCGTTATTGCTTGCTGTTGTCTTTGCTGCATTTATGACCAGCGGAGTCACTTCGATCAAGATGCTTGGTTTTGGCGTCGCCTTTGCAGTCCTATTGGATGCGACAATCGTCCGCGCACTTCTTGTCCCTGCACTAATGCGCCTCTTCGGAGAACGTAACTGGTGGGCTCCAAAGAGCCTGCGCAGATTTACTCTGACGCACTAGTAGGCCGTAGGCTTAGGCCATGGATCTCATCGCCACACTGCAATGTGAAGATCAACCTGGCATCGTTCACGCGATGACGAGCGCCGTCTTAGCATGTGGTGGAAATATTATTGAGAACCAACAATTTACCGATGAGCCAACAAATACCTTTGTGATGCGCACACGCTTTGAAACTAGCCAAGGAATTGATGCAGCGCAGAAGAGTCTGAGTGAGGGTTTAGGAAGATTCTCTCCCACTCTTCGCATTCGCCCAACAGATCGTAAGCCTCGCGCACTTGTTCTCGTTACCAAAGAGAGCCACTGTTTGCGTGATCTGCTCTATCTTTTAGAACTCGGCGAACTTCCTATTGAGATTCCAGTTGTAGTTTCCAACCATCAAGATCTCAAGGCGCTCGTCG
>WLGP01000018.1 GCA_009703165.1 Actinomycetota bacterium
CAAGGGCATTAAAAACTAATGAGCAATCCCTAGCAACTTTTCGAACCTGATTTTCCGTAACCATAAGATAAGGGTATCAACCCGTCGAAGCTCTTCAACCGAATCCGAATTGAACTTTTGGAAGTTGTTAAAAGTTGAATAATCTTCGGGGGCAAAATCGAGGGCAATTGAACATTTTGAGCGTAGCTTCACACATAACAATGTCGTCTCCGGCCTCTTGGGCGACTCTTCTTCTACACTCTGAACATGAAATTTGGGATCCATTCTGAGCAATTTCAGAATAATCACTCTAAAGAGGAGAACGAGAAGTTCACTCAGGTCTTCGGGGAACTTACCTCAGAGTTTGCCGCAAAGCTGGCTGAAGGAGTGCCCGCGGCAGATGAGAGTGTTCAGGCTCTTGTGAAGAAGCATTATGACTTCACTCTTCAATTCTGGACTCCAACTAAAGAAGCATATAAATCACTTGCGATGAGTTACATACTTCCGTCGCCATATAGAGATCATTACGAGGAAATCGCACAGGGCTTAGGCAAGTTTCATTACGATGCCATATGCATCTGGGCCGACGAAAACCTATAAATCATCTCCGCTTTGTGAACAATTTTTCTTACCTAGAGTTTTAATTCTGCAACGATTTCTTCGTCGATTTTTTCTCCAGTTTCAATGAATCCAAATTTCTTGTAAAAATCCCCAGCATTGCCTTCATCTGGTGCCCAGCAAACCTTAACTCTCGTGCAGCCCATTTCTCGATACCGAGCCAGTACCGATTCGACCGCAAATGAGCCAACCCCGTAGCCTTGATGAGATTTATCTACGAGCAGTCTCCAAAGCCACGGATCCTTCTGTTCTTCTGTTGGATCTGCGCACATGATGAAACCAGCAGGTTTTGACTGCCGCAGGACGCCTCGAATCCAAGGAACCGGTAAACCAGCCTCATATGCAGGAGGGAAAAGGGCATCAGCGAAACTTTGAGCAACAGAGGAGACTAAATTCTTTTGGTGTTCCTGTACATCCAGAAGCAGGAATTCCCGGGCTCGAGTGGTGAGTTCAATTAACTCCAGTTTATCTTCTTGTCCGGGCACACGCTAAGGATGCCAATAGGTTGGAGATTAATCAACATAGATGGTTTGAATCACCACACTCATTCAGATTAGTTTGGTCATGCAGGTGTTGTCCTCTGTCAGGACATAATCGGCGAAGGCTTCACATTCTTGGTATCCAAGAGATTTATAGAGTTCGCGAGCCGGCTTGAATGGTTCTGTTGCTCCGGTCTCCAAACTCATGCGATTGATCCCTTGAGTTCTAGCGAAGTTTTCAATGTGCGCAACGATTTCTCTGCCAATTCCAAGGCCTCTGGATTTGGCCAATGTGTGCATGGATTTAAGTTCAGCATGCTCATCATCGAGTTTTCTTAATGCACCTACACCTAAAAGTTCTCCGTCGACCCGCGCACCGAAGACTGTGATGCCTGAAGCAAATAGCTTGGAAGCATCTAGTGCATACACGTGCTCAATAGGAGTGGAAGAGGTGCAGAAGAGCCAGTGCGCTTCAAGCACCTGAGCCAATTCATCGGTGAGTGTCTTCTCGGTCGTGATTACAATCTCCACCAGGAAAGCCTACCGTCTGGCAATAAACGCTCATCGGATGGCTCTTCTTCCAGCAGGAAAGTCGTAGACATTGGGTTATTGGGCTAAGTAAGATCACTACCTATTTGAATTAATGGAGGAATGAAAGTGGCTAATTTTCTGACTGAAGCGAGTGCAATTCAAAATGATTTGGCCACAATTCGCCGACAGATTCATCAAGAGCCAGAGATTGGTTTGGAATTACCAAAGACCCAAGCCAAGGTCGTTGCAGCCCTTGAAGGTTTAGGGCTTGAAGTTTCAACAGGAAAATCACTGAGCTCGGTCACGGCTGTTCTACGCGCCGGTGACTCCCAGAAGACCGTGCTGTTACGTGCCGATATGGATGCTCTTCCCGTTACAGAGCTAGCCGATCTTCCATACAAGAGCCAGATCGATGGTGCGATGCATGCCTGCGGCCATGATCTTCACGTAGCCATGTTGATTGGTGCAGCAAAGTTACTGGTCAAAAATAAGTCAGAGCTCAATGGCGATGTGGTCTTTATGTTCCAACCAGGTGAAGAAGGCTTCGATGGTGCAGGGCATATGATCAAAGAAGGTGTCTTAACTGCAAGCGGAAGAAAAGCCGACACAACCTACGGAATTCACGTGATGTCAGCCGCAGTTCCAACAGGAACATTTACAACCAAGCCTGGCACGATGATGGCCTCTGCAGACGAGATACACGTAACTGTCGTCGGTATGGGCGGACACGGATCACAGCCACATACAGCTAAAGATCCAATTCCAGTTGCCGCTGAAATGGTGAGCGCGCTGCAGTTGATGATTACTCGCTCCTTTGATGCCTTCGATCCAGTAGTAATCACCGTCGGCCAATTCCACGCTGGTACAAAAGCGAACATCATTCCTGACACTGCAGAGTTCCAAGCCACTATTCGAACATTTTCACCCGAGAATAGATCTCGCATCAAGTCTGAGGCTGTGCGCTTATGTGAGTCAATCGCAGAAGGGTATGGCCTCAAGGCTGATGTGAAAGTTGTCGAGCAGTATCCCGTAACGGTCAACAACGATGCTCATGCGCACTTTGTCGGCAAAGTTGCAGCTGAACTCTTTGGCAATGAGGCGTACATGGATATGCCACACCCAATTGCAGGTGCTGAAGATTATTCGCGTGTTCTAGAAGCCGTCCCAGGCTCCTACGTATTCCTTGGTGCATCTGTTGATAAAGACTTTACGAAGTCAGAGGTAAATCACTCACCTCGTGCGATGTTCGATGATTCTGTTCTCTATCGAGGAGCTGCCCTGCTGAGCGAGTTGGCGGTCCGATCTCTCAAAGAGATGGCGTAAGAATATGGCTGAGAAAAAGGTGATGGGGCCGGCTTCATATTTCCCTTCAATTGAGAAGAAGTATGGAAAGCCAATCGAGCACTGGATGAAGGAACTTAAGAAGGTTTCAAAGCTTGCTCATATGGAGCAAGTTGCACACCTCAAAGAGAAATTTGAGATGGGTCACGGCCATGCAAATGCTTTGGTCGCATATTTCCGAAGCAAGAACGGTTAGCAGGGGATGATTACTACTCTTCTGCGAATTCTGGGCGTCGGGCTCGGTGTTTTTGCAATGGTCTTCGGGGAAGCAGATGATTCACCTGGACTTCAAGGAATCGGAATGATTCTCTTGGCGGCAGTCTTCTTCTCTCTCTTTAAAATCGTCAAAAGAAAATAGCGCTCTCAGGTGTGATACTTATTCACACATTACGCTAGATCAGCGTTCTAAATGATTAGCAAGTGATTCAAGATAGCTGTTCATTCCTGCCTGGGCCATCTCTGCCTGGCCTTCTGGAAGCTCCCCAAATTGGGAGAACTTCGACCAAGAATGCGCACCACGGCTTTCAAATTCGATCCGAATCAGATGTGATTCTGTAGAAAAGTCTCTTGCTGCAAACTCTTCAACAGAGGTTGTGTAATGGAGAGTGTGCTCCAATAATTTATGGAGCACGATTGTTGTGTATTTTCCAAAGAAGTAAGCGGTAAAGCCATGTTCTGGTACTTCCACACCGCATGTCCATAGCCCACCGACTTCAAGATCAGAGGTTGTCGCACCTTTAGTCGCGCTCAAATCCACTGGGAAATACCAGGCCTCAAGCTCTGAGGCATCAGTCCAGGCCTTCCAAAGCCGCTCTATGGCTACCGGGTATTCGCGCTCTACTGAATAGAGAAAGGGCTGAGTCATGGCTGCAACTTTATCAGGGGCGCCTACCGAGATACGATCACTTCAAATGTTGCATTAATGCTACATAGCATATATGCTACAAGTATGAGCCGTAACCCAGAAGAGCCGGTCTACAACCGGATCGAAGAGGCCCGCTTAGCCCTAGGTCTCTCCCGACAAGATTTGGCCGACAAGGTCGGAGTTCACTACCAAACCATCGGATACCTCGAGCGTGAGGAGTACAGCCCTTCTTTAGTTCTAGCTCTACGTATTGCTAAGGCACTTAATCAAGAAGTATCAGAGCTCTTTTCTCAAAACCCATTCAAGAAAGGTAAGTAGGGATGTCAAAGAAGAACAAGATTTATTGGTTTGAGGGCGTCACGGAAAAAGGAGTGAAATCCTTACTCACCGATGAGAACTCTAAATTCCGCTGGCTTAGACCCCAGCGCAATCGCAGAATCCTAGTTGGGCTGATGGTCGTAGGTTTCATTGCATTGGCAATGGGAAGTTACTGGCCTACATTTAAAACCAATTTGAATCTATCTAACGGATCTTCAGTAGTCATTTATAGCGTTACGGCGATATTTGTTATTTTTGCTGTTCTAGTGGGCTACTTGTTCCTTCGCGTTAGTGTCAGGGGAATAGGCGATGCCCCTGATGAACTTTTAGATGAACGCCAAATTAGAGTCCGAGATACATCATTTAGATACGCCTACTATGCAATGGGCTATCTGATTGCAGTGCTATTGATTTTAATGCTCTCCGGGCCAGAACTTAAATTATTTCAACCTGAAGGAAATGATGGAAGTTACGTGATCATTGCAGTCCTGTTCGCTTTTTCCTCTATGCCATCCATGGTCTTGGCTTGGCGCGAGCGAGATATCTAAATGATAGATATCGAGAGCCTTGGATTACTTGGAGTATTCATCGCAGGTGCTATTCCTTGGATGGAAGCGATTGCCGTGGTTCCGGCTGGAATCCTTGTGGGTCTCAACCCAGTGGCAACGCTCATTGCAGCGGTAGTCGGCAACACAATCACCATCGTGCTCTTTGCCTATTTCGCATCAAACATCAGAGAAAGATTAATTAAAAGGAGAGTTCGTCAGGGCAAATCTGCCGAACTACCAAAACTCGAGAAAGCCATGAAGGCCTTTGATAAGTATGGCGTTTATGGATTAGCAGCCCTTGGTCCGATTCTCATTGGAACTCAATTTGCGGCAGCAGCTGCAGTGACAGCCGGTGTGAAGCCATTGCGGGCTTCGGTGCTCATAACTGCAAGTTTGACCATCTGGGCGATAGCTATTGCATTTGCAATGGTCGCTTTTGATATCACGATCTAAAAATGGAGAGGTAGAGATGCAAAGAGATTTAGCTCCTGATGTTTTGCGAGGATTCGCTCTTCTGGGAATCTTGGTTGTAAACATCCAGTTCATGGGTCTAAGTAGCTCTGAAGGAGCACGCGGTGAGTGGACTCAAGGGTTTGCCAATGGCTCTGCGACTTTTATCATCGCCTCGATCTTTGCCGGTAAGTTCTATCTGATTTTCTCATTCCTGTTTGGTTATAGCTCGAATTACATCATTAGGGGAGAGCGTTCCAATCGAGCACGGTGGGTTAAACGTTGCTTTGCCCTCATAGTCCTAGGCACGCTTCACTTCACATTCTTGTGGCATGGAGACATTATCTTTATCTACGGAATCTTTGGTCTGCTTCTTATTCCATTCTTCTTTCGGGCAGATAAGACTCTGAAAATTTGGACTCGCGTCATCTTCATTATTTCAACAACGCTGATTGCTCTCGTTGCGGGGCTTGTTTATATAGCCGAGCGTTATTTTCCTGAAGAAGGATTCCAGTCTCCCGGAGAGACTTCTCTCGATCGACAACTTTTAAACGGCACATTTCTAGATGCTGTTCCAGAACGTTTGGAACTGTGGCTCTATGGCATGGCCACAGGGGTATTTCTGCAGGGAGGGCTTGCTTTTGCAGCATTTCTCGTCGGTCTTCGATTGGCACGATCACAATTCTTATCTTCCCCAATTGATCAGGAGAGAAATAGCAAGCTGATCAAACGAGGTTTGATCTTTGGAATACCAATCCAGATAGTCGCAGCTGTAGTTCTCTTGCGAAATGAACAGAGTGCAGAGCCATCGGAGGCAATCTATCTTCTTGCTCTCTTCGCCTCATTTGTTGCCGCTCCACTTGCATCAATGTTTTATGTAGGAGTTATTCGTAAGTTAGTTGAAGAGAAACCGCAGCTAGTGGTTTGGATGAAACCTGCTGGGCGAATGTCTTTGACTATATACATCTCACAATCGATCGTAGCCTCTCTAATCTTTGGTCCTTGGGGATTAGGTCTATTTCAAGATCTGCAAACATGGCATGTGCTTCTTCTTGCAATTGGAATATGGCTACTCCTCACCTATTTCGCAACTGCTTGGCTCAAGCGATTTAGTCAAGGACCTTTAGAATAACTGCTGCATTCACTGACTAGAAGAGATAAGTAAGTAAGCAAGAATTATTTAGCACAGTTAGCACAGTTAGCGCGGTTAGTGTTCCTTGCCTGATTTCAGTCGGTCTAACCATTAAACTAGCTGGAGTAAGATTCTTCGGAGTCTAGTCCGACTAATCGCACCCGAGGGGCCAAAATGAGTTCAGCACATAAGAACGGTTCACTCGGCGCGCTTACATTAGGCGCACTCGGTGTGGTCTTTGGTGATATTGGCACCAGTCCAATTTATGCACTCCGCGAATCTCTTAATACAGCAGGGCGTGAGCTCTATGACATCTACGGAGTCGTCTCACTTATTTTCTGGTCACTGATGCTGGTTGTAACACTTAAATATCTCGTCTTTGTTCTGCGTGCAGACAACAATGGTGAGGGCGGAATTCTCTCGCTCTTCGCGCTACTACCGAGCAAGGTTCGTAATGCCACAAAGGGTACTAAGTACTTTTTTGTTGTCTTCCTTCTCCTAGGCACAGCACTTCTGGTTGCAGATGGAATGTTGACACCGGCTATCTCAGTTCTTTCGGCGACTGAGGGACTTAAAACTCTCAATCCAGAGTTGGCCTCTTTGACAGTGCCGCTAACGGTATTCATCCTCGTCGTACTCTTTGGATTCCAGTACAAGGGAAGTAACGCACTCGGCAAGATCTTTGGGCCAGTGATCTTGCTCTGGTTTGCAACCCTTGGATACTTAGGATTTGTTAAAGTAATTGAGCATCCAGAAGTTTTCCAAGCACTTCTGCCAAATTACGCAATCGACTATGTGCTTCACCACGGCTTCCATACATTTATCATTTTATCTTCAGTGATTCTGGCTGTAACCGGTGCCGAAGCGTTATACGCAGACCTTGGTCACTTCGGTAAGCGACCTATTCGCCTTGGATGGATCTTTATTGTGGCCCCGGCTTTAGTTTTGAATTACTTGGGCCAGGCGGTCATTGCAATTCAAGAGCCTGGAGAAGATAAGAGTCTCTTCTTCGCCTTGGCACCAAATGATGCAACCCGAATTTATCTCGTGGTCCTTGCAACCCTTGCAACCATCATCGCTTCGCAGGCACTTATTACAGGTGTTGCATCGCTATCGCGCCAGGCAGTACGCCTTGGCCTTCTGCCTCGCCTGAAGATTGTGCATACCAGCAGCACAGTAATCGGTCAGATTTATGTTCCTGCAGTAAATCTCATCATCGGACTGGGCTCGATCTTCTTGGTCGTTAACTTCAAGACTTCAAGTGCGCTTGCAAATGCTTACTCTTTTGCAATTTCTGCAACGATGTTGATGACGACGATCGCCTTTGGGTATGTGGCTGCTGAGAAATTTAAGTGGAGTAAGAAGACTTTATTCTTGATTATTCCAATACTTATTTTGATCGATCTCTCATTCTTCCTAGCAACCGTGACAAAGATCTTTAAGGGCGCTTGGGTTCCCTTGCTCATTGGTGCTGCAATTGCATATCTCATGTGGGTCTGGCGCAAAGGTCAGGCGGCTCTAGAAACTGCGCTACAAAAGCAGGAGATGAGCTGGGAAGAGGTCGAAGCAGAGATTAAGTCAGGCTCGGTATCGATCATTCCTGATACAGGAATCTATCTCTCGGCCTCAGCGATGAAGGTGCCACAGGCGTTGATTGCACAGATCAATAACCTTCACTCATGTCCTAAGGAGATTCTCATCGTGAGCATCATCCAAGGAGATGTTCCCGTTGTGACAGGCAAGCCGATTTTGAAAGAAGTTAATGATCGGGTGAAGCAGCTCTATATCTGGGTTGGCTTTAAGCAGGATGTAAATGTGCAGCAGATGATTATCGATAACGTCATGTCATCTGAAGAAGAGAAGGAATGCACCTATTACCTGGCAGACCGTAAGTTTTTAGAGAGCCCTCAAGGCTCCCTCAAAGGCATGACCGAGAAACTCTTTGGAATCCTCCATAGAAACTCAGCACCTGCCTCGAGTTACTTCGGATTGCCAGAAAATCGCGTCATTACTTTAAGCACACAGATGGATCTATAACGACTACTTCTAGTTTGCTTTAGTTTCCTGGGCTCACAGTCGACATATTGAAATCCTTGATCACAAGTGGCGGGATAGCCATATTCGACATATCGCCGGCCCATTCGCGAGGCTGAGTCCACTGCGTAGCACCAGCATGTGCAATGCGAGAGAGAACTGATACTGGTGAATCATTCCAGCGGAAGTTGTTGGTAGCTCCAACTACTTCGCCACCCTTAACGTGATAGACACCGTCGCGAGTAAGTCCTGTAAGGAGAAGCGAATTGGGATCAACCATGCGGATGTACCAGAAGGTTGTAAGTAGAAGTCCGTTATCGACCTTCTTCACCAAATCTTCAAGTGATCCTGTTGCACCATCAACGCTCATGACGAGGTTCTCACCAAGCGGTGTGAAGTCCAAGTTAGTCAGCTTTGCAGATGCACGGGTCTGAATTAGAGATTGCAGTACGCCATCTTTAAGCCAATCAACGCGCTTGACCGGTTGTCCATTGTCAAAGACAGAGGAGAACGGTGAGCTGACATCGGTTGCAACAAAGTTCGATGTTGGAAGTTGCTTGAAATCTGGATCGCTAAAGAATTGAAGCGAGACGTTAGAGAGTTTTTCACCGATACGCGTTCCGCCGCCTTTTTTAGAAAAGACTGACTGACCTTCGTGAGCATCTCTAGCGGTAGAGACCCACATCATGTAGGTGAAGAGATCTGCCACAGAACCTGAAGGCAAGATGGTGTCATAACGCCCTGCTGGAAGATCTACCTTGGTTGCCTGCCAATTTAAGCGCTGGCGAATCTGCGCATCGAGATCTGCAACAGATACATCTTTGAAATCGCGAGTTTCTACTCCTGCCCACGTTGAACGTGAACGATCATGAGACTTTCCAGTCATCTCTACGCGGCCGATTGGTGAATCTTTACGCAGTCGCAGCCCACCCTTTGAACCAACCCAGGTTGTCTCATGTGTGTGCTCTGAATAGCCAAATAGTTCGATCTTGTCGGCAACAGAGCGGGTGAACATGTCACCAAGTGCTGGGGCAAATTGTGCAAATACTTCAGGGCCAGTTGGCTGATGCTCAGCAGTCCAGTTACCGATTGAAACATTGGTAGCAAGTGGTGCGTAATCATCGGCAGGACCTGCAGCCTTTGCTGCTGCAACTGCATCAGCAAGAAGGGCAGGAATATCGGCAAGTGAGACATCTGTGCGGGTTACTCCGCCTGAGGCCATTCCGCCGGTGACTGAGACGAAAGCGATAACGGTGACGCTGCGCTCTTGAATCACACCGTTAGTAGTTAGTGTGCTGCCCGCCCAACGAAGGTTGGCTTGCGTCTTATCGCGCACGACAACGATGCAATCATCACATGTTGCAGCTGATGTGATCTTTTCAATTAGATCTTGAGCAGAAATCATTTTCCAGCCTCCGCAACAGTATTGAGAATATTTACCTTGTCGAAGATTGCCGATGGGCAACCATGGCTAACCGCTGCAATCTGACTTGGTTGTGCCTTACCGCAGTTAAAGGCGCCACCGAGAACATACGTTGAAGGGCCACCAACAACCTTCATTGAGCCCCAGAAGTCAGTGGTTGTTGCCTGATATGCAACATCCTTTAATTGACCAACGATCTTGCCGTTCTTAACGCGATGAAATTGCTGACCTGTAAATTGGAAGTTATAGCGCTGCATATCGATCGACCAGGATTTGTCACCCTTGATGATGATTCCATCTTCCATCGATGCAACCATCTCGTCATATGTTGGTCCTTCTGGGTTAGGTTGCAAGGAGACATTTGGCATGCGCTGAATCGGGACGTGGGCAGGGGAGTCGGCAAATGCGCAACCATTACTACGATCACGATCGACGCGGGCCGAGATGCGGCGATCTAGTTGATATCCAACAAGAAGGCC